>JAILCP010000018.1 GCA_024680055.1 Lachnospiraceae bacterium
TCCAAAATGGTATCGGTTGCCCCGTTATCCCCTTTTTGACTGAGGGATACCAAGGTCTCATCACTCATTTCAAGTAATTTCATAAAATTGTCCTCTGTATTACTTTTGCAAACGTTGTCTAACAATTTCATATCCCAAAACGCCCGCTGCCACCGATGCGTTTAAAGAATCAATATCACCCATCATTGGAATGGATGCAATCATATCGCAGTTCTCTTTTACCAGCTTGCCTACGCCTTCTCCTTCACTTCCGATTACAAGACCGATTGGTCCTTTCAGGTTCAGGTTGTACATGGTATCTCCGCCCATGTCAGCGCATACAAACCACATTCCCTCTTTTTTCAAATCCTTAATGGTATTGGAAATGTTGGTCACCTTGGCCACCGGTGTGTAATTAATGGCTCCGGCACTGGTTCTTGCCACTGTAGCAGTAAGTCCCACTGCTCTTCTCTTTGGAATAATCACCCCGTGGGCTCCGCAAAGGTTGGCCGTACGAATGATGGCTCCCAAATTGTGTGGGTCCTCAATATTATCCAAAATAAAGATAAAAGGATCTTCTCCCTTTTCTCTTGCTTTTTCCAAAATGTCCTCTACTTCCGCATACTCATAGGCTGCAATCATAGCAATCACGCCCTGATGAGTACCGGTTTCCGACAACTGATCCAATCTTTCCTTTTTTACAAATTGAATCAGTGTATCATGTTTCTTGGCCTCTCTCACAATGGTTCGAACAGGTCCATCCTGACATCCGTCAAGAATAAAAACCTTATCCACTGTCTGGCCGGAACGAAATGCCTCTAAAACGGAATTTCGTCCTTCAATCTTTTGTTCGTTTGTTGTTTTATTATTATCTTCCATCTAAAACCTCTTATAATTCTGCGTCACCAAGGCCTATTTTTATCAACTCCATCATACGCTCCACCTGATTATCCAGGTAAAGATACCCCATCAGCGCCTCAAAGCCTGTAGCTCTTCGGTAGTCCGACATGGTAGCATTTTTCGCCATGGTGGGTGACTTGGCATTTCGGCCTCTTTTGTATACTGCCTGCTCCTCTTCTGTTAAAACCGGAAGCAAACGCTCCATCATTTCCGACTGACTGGCTGCTTTTACCACATTGCTGGTTCTCTTGTGAAGCTGGCTGGCTTTGGTGTTTCCCTTTCCTACCACAATGGATCTTATCACCAGGTCAAAAATTCCATCTCCAATATAGGCTAGGGTCAATGGAGAATAGGTTCTGATGTCCACATCTCCAATATCAAATTGCTGTTTTATGTATTTATCAATCTCTATCAATTATAGGATCTCCCATCTTATACCAACTCCCAAGTGGTACCTTCTCTTGTATCTTTAATTGCAATACCTTTTGTTAAAAGCTCTTCTCTGATGGCATCTGCTGTGGCAAAATCTTTTGCCTTCTTTGCTGCCTTTCGCTCTGCAATCTTTTCGTTGATATAGCTTTCAAGCTCTGCATCTACGTTTTTGCCTTCTCCAAGTTCTTTTGCCGCCTTAAGCAAATCAAGACTCAGTACCTGATCGAATTCATCAATGAGTTTCAACTTGGTTGCACCGGACATATCTGCTTTTAACAAATCATAAATTACCGTAATTGCGGTAGATGTATTCACATCATTGCACAGGCACTCTTCAAACTTACCTCTGTATTCCTTGTAAGCTGCTTCATCCACGGTGCCCTCTTCTTTAATTTCCGCAATCTTCTTTACCAGTTTCTCATATGCGCTGGTCATATTATCCAGCACATCATAAGAGAACATCAGCGGTTTACGGTAATGAGACTGGAGACAGAACATTCTGTATACCAGTGGATTGTATCCCTTTTCTTTTAACAAGGATACGGTAAGGAAATCACCCTTTGATTTACTCATCTTACCGGACTGATCGTTTAAGTGATGTACATGGAACCAGTAATTACACCATTTATGTCCCAAATATGCTTCGGACTGGGCAATTTCATTGGTATGATGAGGGAACATGTTATCAATTCCTCCACAGTGAATATCCATGTATTCGCCTAAATGTTTCATACTGATGCAGGAGCACTCAATGTGCCATCCCGGATATCCAACGCCCCATGGACTGTCCCATTTCAACGCCTGATCTTCGAATTTGGATTTGGTAAACCACAATACGAAGTCACTCTTATTCTTCTTATTGGTATCTTCTGCCACGTCATCACGCACACCCACCTGAAGCTGTTCCTTCTCGGTTGCGGATGAGAAAACGTAGTAATCATCTAACTTGGATGTGTCAAAATACACATTGCCTCCGGCCTGATATGCATAACCTTTTTCCAAAAGTGCTTCCACCATATGAATGAATTCCGGAATACAATTGGTTGCCGGTTCTACCACATCCGGATCTGCAATGTTTAAATCCTTACAATCTGCAAAAAACGCATCGGTATAAAACTTCGCAATTTCCATTACGGTCTTGTGTTCTCTCTTGGCACCTTTTACCATCTTGTCCTCTCCGGTATCTGCATCGGAGGACAAATGTCCCACATCGGTAATGTTCATAACACGTTTTACATCATATCCCACAAAGCGAAGGGATTTCACCAAAACATCTTCCATAATATAACTTCTAAGGTTACCAATATGGGCAAAATGGTATACCGTTGGTCCACAGGTATACATGGCTATCTTTCCATCTTCGTTTGGAATAATGGTCTCTACTTCTCTATGCAATGAATTAAAAATTTTAAATTTGTTTTCCATGATTAACCCCTTCGTTTTTATTTTTTTGCACATCCCCGGCAATGGCTACATGCCGAACCACTCATTTCACTGTCTGCCACAGCAAAACTTGCCTCTCTGATTCCTTCCAAAAGGCACACCGCCTGGGCACTGATCCCCTCTTCTCTTCCGGTAAATCCAAGCCGTTCCTCTGTGGTGGCCTTCACATTCACCTGATCGATGGCAATCTCTAATGTACTTGCTATATTCTTTTGCATTTCTTCAATGTATGGTCGAAGTTTCGGGCGCTGCGCAATAACAGTGGCATCAATGTTTCCTACCACATACCCTTGCTTCAATAACATATTCTTAACTTCTTCAAGAAGTTTGACACTGGAAATCCCCTTGTACTTATCATCTGTATCCGGGAAATGTTTTCCAATATCTCCAAGTGCCGCCGCTCCTAGCATGGCGTCCATAATGGCATGAAGCAAAACATCTGCATCCGAATGCCCAAGAAGTCCCTTTTCGTGAGGAACCTTCACTCCACCCAGAATTAAATCTCTTCCTTCCACCAGTTTATGAACATCATAACCAGTTCCAATTCTCATATATAAAATCTCCATTTAGACATATTTTCACAGATAAAGTCATTATATCATCATATGTAAGAAATCGCAAAGATTTCCGCCCTTCTTCCCCAAATTTAAAAAGTCCGTAGCATCTGCCACGGACTTTTCTTAATCGTATAACTTAATCTTTGTATCTTGTACGTATTTTCCTTTAATATCTGCCAGCTTCTTCATATGTGGCTGGTGCATATGCTCCTTTTGCATTTCCGGCGTCTCCCATTTTTCAAGAAGCAATACCATGTCGGCATTTTCATATGATTTATAGTACTCATATCTTAAGCAGCCCTTTTCAGCTCGAATGGAATCCACTACGCCGGACTGGTATAACTCAGACAAAAACTGTCCTCTTACGCCCTTCTTCACGAAATAAGTAACCTGAACGTCCATCATAAAACCGCCCCTTTCCTGCAAAATCACATTACCAATCAGGCAATTCATTTTTACAACAAAAAGTTTTCTCGTCAGATTATTTTACCA
>JAILCP010000056.1 GCA_024680055.1 Lachnospiraceae bacterium
GTCATGTAAAGGAGACGGAAAATCGCCTCAAACCCGCATAAATACTGAGGTATAAATCGAACATTTTTATACCGATTTTTATACCTTTTGCTTACAAAAATACGCAAAATTATGCCAATATATGCCATGTAATCAAGATGCAAGCTCTACATAAAAACATTGGGAAAGCCCGTAATTACAGCATTTATAAGGAATTTAATACTATGATAAAAATACTATTCATCTGCCACGGCAATATTTGCCGTAGCACAATGAGTCAATTTGTTTTACAACATATGGTCAACAACCTGGGGCTGGCGGATCAATTTTTGATTGACAGCCGGGCCACCAGCAGGGAGGAAATCGGCAACGGGCCCCACCCGGGGACTGTGAGGAAGTTGCAGGAGGTCGGTGTGCCGGTGTTACCCCATAGGGCCTGTCAGCTGACGAAAGAGGATTATGAGGCGTTTGATTACCTTATCGGAATGGATAGCGCAAATATGCGGAATATGATGCGTATAGTGGGAAGCGATCCGAAGGGGAAACTGTATAAGTTTTTGGCCATAGAAGGAGATGGCAGAGATATTGCAGATCCCTGGTACACAGGGAATTTTGATGAGACCTACAGAGATGTAAAAGAAGGTTGCGAGGGACTGATCAGATATTTGGAAAAACAATATAAGATATAAAGAAAAATGGCTGATTCCCAGAAAGGGTCAGCCGTTTTTCACAAAACCGCAAGATTTGTATGTTACCATATTGTGAATAAAAGATTTAATGGGAAAGAAGGTTTTGAATTTATGAGCGATATGATAACCCATGATTATGATGAGTTTATCATCAGAAATCGTGTGCGGGTAAATAAATATTTAAACATCGCCCTATGGTGTTTTGTCCTGACCGGACCGGCCATTGCCTTTGGGATAAAAGGAGGCGTTTTTAACGACGCTACGTATAGGACCTGCTTCTATATATCAATTCTTGTAATTGCGCTGGCCACTATACATTTGTTGCTGATGAAACGCCGGGCAAAGTCTTATATTAACGGTGTGTTTGCGCTGACGGCATTGGACATTCTTTTGGTGTATATGTCCTATTCTCATGTGCATATTTTCCTCACCTGGTTTTTGGTGCCAATACTCAGCCTTTTGTTCTGTGATAAAAGGGTATACTTCTATGGGTTGATTACGAATTATATTCTGATGGTTGCTACAACCTGGCTGATAGCGCCTTATGAGGTGGCGCTGGGAGGAGAATATACAGAAGCGTTACCTTACTTTTTAAATGCCATAGGAGGTTATACCATCGAAACCTTGGTTCTTTTTGCAGCCAGTTACTTCCTTGGAAAATTAACTATGGATTATTACAGAGAACTTTTTGAACAGTATTCCGTTATAAAAGAGAACAAGAATCTTGTGGAAGAAAAAATGGAAATTTTAGATTCCATGGCAGAAATTTACGATAATGTGAATCTGGTCAACTTTGTGGATAATACAGAGATGTCCATACGAAAATCCACTCAGCAAAAGATTGGAATCGATATGACAACCCAGACTCACACCGCCATGAATCAACGTTTGAAGGATCGGGTTGCCAAAGAACAGTTGGATGACTTTATGAAGTTCACCAATATTAAGACCGTCAGGGCAAGACTTTCCCAAAAGAAGTTGATCAGTGCTGATTTTATGGATGTGGTGGACGGATGGTTTCGAGCTCAGTACATAACCGTGGATTCTACCCTGGACGGGATACCTAATACCGTTATTTATACAACCCAGAATGTGGACGAGGAAAAACGTCGTGAGGAGCATCTGATTCGAATTTCTCTTACCGATGAAATGACAAGGTTATACAACCGAAGATGCTACGACGAAGATTTAAATGAGATTCGAAGAAATGGTTTGGGAGAGAATTTGGTACTTTTTTCCGTGGATGTTAACGGTTTGAAGAAGGTCAATGACACCAAGGGGCATGCTGCAGGAGATGAATTGATAAAAGGTGCAGCGGATTGCCTGGCCTTTGTTGTAGGTAACAAAGGAAAAGCGTACCGAACCGGTGGAGACGAGTTCATTGCCATTATCAGGGTGGACAATCCGGAAGCTATGCGGCAGGAAATTCTGGAGAAGACCAAAGAATGGAAAGGCCTTTATAACGATAAAATTACCATGTCCGTGGGCTACGCTGCGGCAAAAGATTATCAGGACGTATCCGTGGAGGATCTGGAACGATATGCAGATGAGGATATGTATAAAGAAAAGGCACGGTACTATCAGGAGACCGGAATCGATCGAAGAAAATCATAAAATAAAAGAGGGGCTTTCGCACAAAGTAATTGGTGCGAGGCCCCTTTTTTTAACGGTAAGTTCCGTATTTGTTTTTAAAGATCACTTTGTTTTCGTACATGGCCTTATCTGCTCGAACAACAATGTTGTTCAGAGTATCTCCCGGTTCAAGGATGGCCATACCGATGGAAGCGGAATAGCGTTCCCATGGTTGGGCGTCTTGGTTCAGGTAAGAAGCTTCATAGGCAGCAGTTGCTTTTTCAAAAAGAATGTCTCTGTCTGCATAATCATCTTCTCCTAAAAGGACAATGAATTCGTCGCCTCCAAGGCGATAAACCGGAGACTTTTTATAGGTGTCACAAAGAATTTTGCAACAACCTTGTATGTAAAGGTCGCCCTTATCGTGTCCAAAGGTATCGTTTACATATTTTAGATTGTTAATGTCCATCAAAAGAACGCCAATGTTGTTAAATCCATTTTGAATCTCATCGTTCCAGGTGGCAAGATCGTTTTCGTAAGCGGCCTTGTTGTTCACCTTGGTAAGAGGATCTTTGTAGGTCTTTTTGCTGATGTCT
Source organism: Lachnospiraceae bacterium (assembly GCA_024680055.1). Taxonomy (GTDB): domain Bacteria; phylum Bacillota; class Clostridia; order Lachnospirales; family Lachnospiraceae; genus XBB1006. The sequence goes on from JAILCP010000056.1 coordinate 2,837, forward strand.
TCCAGCTCTTTATTTTTATATTCGATTTCGCCGATGGCCTGATTGTAATTGGACATGTAGTAAAGGCTTTCCTTCATATTGGCCACAAAGCTGACAAATAGGGAGCCGATTTCATCGTTCTGCGTTAAGTGCAGCTCTTCCAGCCGATTCAGGTTTTCGAAGCGGTCGCTCTCGGTCTCGTAGCTGAAGCTTTCAATGCAACGGTTAATTTTACTCAGCGGTCGGGTAATCTTTCGTTGCACAATTCTAATGTTAATCCATAGAATCATAAACATCAAAATACCAAGTACACTCATAAGACCAATGAGGAACATAAGGTCCTGAGAATGAACATCATCCATGGAAAAATCAACGCAGGCGCTGCAAAGATAATTTCCGTCTTTATCCACAATAGGTCTTACGTAGGATAAAAGAAATTGGTGATCCTTTGTGTGTACCGTATGCACCACCGGATCCTTTCCTTTTAGCATGGTATCCATTTCAGAGGCAAAAGGTTCATCTACCGTATAAGTTTCACCAATCCAGTCAATACTGTCCTGTGGTGGATGATCGGTGTATTCCTCGTCCAAATCAATAATAACCGTAGCCAGTGCCGGATCTGTTTTTTCAAAGCGATATACGTACATATAGAGTACATCAGGATAATTATCCTTAAGATTATAGTAATATTTCAGTAGTTCTAGATATTCCGGCATGTTATAATTCTTTTCTATGTATTCTTCCGTAAGGTCTGTATCGTAGGAATTGGCCATGAGGGTGGTTAAGCCCCGGGCCATTTTTGTATAGTCGTTTATCATACGATGTTCAAATCGAAAGTACACGGTGAAAACAATTACAATGGCAATTACTGTGTAACTGATAACAAAAAGAAAGGGTATGTTAAACGATAAAGATTTAAAAGATTTAATTTTCATAGTTACATCACCATATGTATTTATTTTAAAAAAGTTTTTTGTATATTATTCATTATAACACAATGAGGGTGGGTATTCTATGAAAGTCATCATAATTAGGAGAGAGAATGAAGAAAATAATGAGTGTTTTTGGGACAAGGCCGGAGGCCATAAAAATGTGTCCCCTAATAAAAGAGCTGAAAACCAGAAAAGAGGTAGAGTCGATTGTGTGTGTCACAGGTCAGCACAAAGAGATGCTGTATCAGGTGTTAAAAGCCTTTGATGTGGTGCCGGATTATGATTTGGAGATTATGAAACAGCGCCAGACGCTTTTTGACATTACCACGGAAATTCTGGTTCGTATGAAGGAACTTTTGGAGACCGTGAAGCCGGATGTGGTGCTGGTGCATGGAGATACCACAACGACCTTTGCCACAGCCCTGGCTTGTTTTTATCTGCAGATTCCGGTGGGACATGTGGAAGCAGGTCTTCGTACCTACAATATCCATAGCCCTTACCCGGAGGAGTTTAATCGTCAGGCAGTGGGTATTGTTGCCAATTACCATTTTGCACCTACAAAGCTGGCAGCAGAGCAGCTGTTGCGGGAAGGAAAGGCAAAAGATAGTATTTTTGTGACGGGAAATACCGCCATTGATGCGATACAAACCACGGTAAAAGCGGATTATACCCATCCGATATTGGAAAAATGTAAGGGTAAGCGTCTGATTTTGATTACGGCTCATCGGAGAGAAAATCTTGGTGAACCTTTAAAACACATGTTTCGCGCCATTCGCCGTGTGCTGGAGGAAAACCCGGATGTCTATGCCATCTATCCAATTCACCTAAATCCCGCTGTGCGTGAAGTGGCAAAAGAGGTGTTGGGAGATTGTGAGAGAATCTCCTTGATTGAGCCACTGGATGTATTTGATTTTCATAATTTTATGTCCCGTAGTTACCTGATTTTAACAGACAGCGGAGGTATTCAGGAAGAAGCGCCTTCCCTTGGAAAACCGGTGCTGGTGATGCGGGATACCACAGAGAGACCTGAGGGAATAGAGGCAGGAACTCTTTTGATGGTAGGAACAAAAGAGGAAGGAATCTATAAAAGCTTTACAGAGCTTTTGACTGATAAGGAGGCCTATGAACGCATGGCCAAAGCGTCCAATCCGTATGGAGATGGATATGCTTCCCGGCGCATTGCGGACGTATTATGTAGGTAGGAGGAAAACGTTTGGATTATATTGAGTTTATTCGTGTATTCGGATTTACATTGATTTTAATTTATCTGATATTTGGGGTGGATGATACCATTTGGTTTTTACTGTCCATGATTCTTAGCAGAAAAAAGGATAAAAACGGTGAGAACGCCAGTCTGGACTTTAAAAAGCTTCGGAACACTCCGCCAAAAATGCTGGCAATTTCCATTGCGGCCTGGCATGAGGCCAATGTCATCGGCGACGTGATAAGAAACTTTATTAATACCACCGATTATCCAAAATCCATGTATCATCTGTTTGTGGGAGTCTATCCCAATGACCCGGACACCATTATGGCGGTAAGGGAACTGGGTAAAACCTATCCCAATGTGCATGCCATTGTGAATTGTAAAGAAGGTCCCACCACCAAGGCTCAGAATATCAATCATGTGATTCGACAAATCAAATTATTTGAAGAAGAACATCAAATACAGTTTGCATCCCTGACCATCCATGATTCGGAAGATGTGATTCACAGCTATGAGCTTTTGGCAACCAATTATTTGATTGATGAAAAAGATGCGTTGCAGTTCCCGGTATTTCCTATCATGGAAATGCCGCGATTCCGAAATTTTTTCAGGCAGATTACAACCGCCACCTATGCGGATGAATTTGCGGAGAACCATTTTATCTCCATGGTGGAACGAAGGGATATGGAGGCTTTTGTTCCATGCGCAGGTACCGGATTTGCCATTTCCAGAAGACGATTGGATGAATTTGGGGAGGAAGATGTTTTACCGTCAGAGAGTTTGACAGAGGATTATTTGTTGTCCTTAAACCTCTATAAAAAGGGAATCCATCTTTATTATGTGTTGAATAAATTGCCAAGGGTAATGAAAAATAAAAAGGTGCGCAACGATTATATTACCACCAGATCACTTTTCCCAAACACCTTTAAGGCGGCAATTCGGCAGAAAACCCGCTGGACCTATGGAATCACCATGCAGTCCATCAGTATCAAAGATGTGTTTATGACAAAAGATATATCCTTTGTTGGAAGGTATTCCTTTTATAAGGACTTAAAGGCCAAGTTTTTGAATCTCCTTCCGTTTTTAGGCTATATTGCATCCATTTATTGTTTGCTGGTACCGATTTTGGGATTGGAACCTTTTTACCGCCCGGGATCTGTTGTCTATTATATGGCCATGGTGGTTTTTGCAATGATGATTATACGACAGGTCTTTCGAGGTTATGCCCTCTACAACGTCTACGGTTTTCGCAGCGTATTTTTTGGATGTCTGTTGCCACCTCTGTTTCCGATTCGGCTGATATACGGTAATATTATTAACTTCGTGGCCACGGTGCGGGCATTCAAGATGAAGCTTTTTGGGGATAAAAAAGCAAATAAAAAGGTGAAAAAAGAGAATAAACAGAAGGTAAAAAAAGAAAAGAAGGTAAGCTGGTCCAAAACAGATCATGAATTTTTATCCAAAAACCAGCTGCGGGCATATCGCCGCATGTTAGGGGATGTGTTAATAACCCAGAATTATATCAGTGTGGAACAATTTAACAGGGCACTGGAAGAAGTGGATAAAGAAAATGGTGAGCAGATTGGGGAATACCTGATAAAACAAGGATTGCTCAGCGAAGAGCAGATGATTCGCGCACTGGGACATGTAAAACATCGTATTTTTATTCCAAAAGAAGTGCTAAAAACCATAGAGTATGAAAAACTGTGGGCAGAATATCCGGGTGAGGAGTTGATAGAACAAAAGATTCTGCCGCTTACTGTGGAAAATGACACCCTGATCATTGGAATTTGCAAAGATACAAAAGAAGAGCACGTGGAAGCTTTGCGTGGGAAAAAAGACGGAAAAATTGTGGTAATGTATGTGCTTTCGGATGTGCTGGAAGAAGCATTCCTTAACATGGAAAAAAAGAACAGTGACCATGTTTATGCACCGATACAACAGTACAAGGAGGGAAGTATCTCCTTTGAACAGGCGGTGCTGATTGGCATGTATGCAGACATAGAGCAAAAAAGTCCGCAGGAAGTATGGCGTTACATGGGGCTTTTGCAATCTACTCCACACAAATAAACAAATACTTGAAATAAGTATGATTTTCCACATCATCGTAAAGATTGATCAAACTTATGGAAAACAGATCAGAGCAGGTTTTTAACCTGCTTTTTTTTATGTAGGAAAGCATTTTCCGGTAGATTTTTTCGATGTTGGTGGTGTGCTGATAGGTATAGCAAAATACTGCGTTCTTTGTAGGCAGTGAAAAGGTGTTGGTATGATCTGCAGATAAAAGTGAAAGAGAAACCACGTTGTCGTAGACGTAATTTTTCTTTGCAAAATCCTCAATGGAGATGGTGACTCCGGCAGGAAAAAGGGGCAGATTCAAGTTCTCATGGGCTTTGGATAGATGCAGGGAAATATCCGATGCAATGTCAGCCACATGAAAGGCCTTTTCTTTATTCTTTATGGGGGTTTTGCTATAACTCATGGTTGGAATTTCACCATAAAACGGTATGTTTGGCTTATGGTTGTTATAGTGTGCCAAAATCCACATACCAAGTCGCATAGAAGCAATCTTTTTATGAATACGAAGGGCTTCCTGCTGCATGAAATCAATTTTCTCATTGGCTAAAAGCTCGATTTCCTTACGAGGAAGGCCATGTACAATCTGTCGGATTTCAGCAATGGTACATCCGGATTGACGCATGGTATCAATAAAGAAAAAAGAGCTGATTTGAGAGGAAGAATAGTAGTGGTATCCGTTGCGGGGATTCTTCCATGGAACAAGAATATTCTGCTCATAGTAATAGCGAAGGGTGTCCCTTGTGGTATGACATAACTTGGCAAAATCGGAAACTAAGAGGGTATATTCCGTGTTCTCAAAATCATGATTTTGTAGCTGCTTCATGGCAAAATCCTTTCTTTTTTCGTTCTTTATAACACATGTATTATACCAGAGATAAGGGAAAATAGCATTAGAAAGTTCATAATTTGTTAATTGACCTGGGGGTTGCCCCCAGGTATATCCTTTACAGGAAACTACAGACAACAATTTGTAAAAAACGAAGAGAAAGAAGGATTTTAAATATGAAGAATGTAAAAGAAACAATTATCAGAGTAATCGCAGAGTATCTTGATAAGGAAGAGGGAGAAATCTCCTCCACAGCATCATTTACCGATATTGGATTGGATTCCCTTGACATTATGGAACTTGTAATGCAGTTACAGGAAGAATTGGATTGCAAAATTGAATTATCCCAGGATATTACCACAGTGGATAAATTAGCAGAAATGATTGAAAATCAGCAGTAATTGGGAGGAAAGATCATGGAAAAGAATCCGGTATGTGAATTACTTGGAATAAAATATCCGGTTATTCAGGGTGGAATGGCCTGGGTGGCAGATGCAAATCTGGCGGCAGCAGTATCCAATGCCGGTGGACTTGGGCTGATTGCAGCCATGAATTCCAACGGAGAGCAGCTGAGAGAACAGATTCAAAAGGCAAAAGAATTAACAGATAAAATATTTGGCGTAAACCTTATGCTGATGAGCCCATACATTGAAGAAGCAGTGGATGTGGTATGTGAAGAAGGTATTAAAGTGGTGACCACAGGAGCCGGAAACCCTGCCAAATACATGGATAAATTAAAAAAAGCAGGGGTAAAAGTCATTTGCGTTGTGGCAAGTGTTACCCTGGCAAAAATGGTGGAAGAAATGGGCGCCGTTGCAGTAGTGGCTGAAGGATGCGAATCCGGTGGACACGTAGGTGAAACCACAACCATGGCTCTGGTACCTCAGGTGGTGGATGCAGTTCATATCCCTGTAATTGCAGCAGGCGGTATTGCAGACGGCAGAGGTATGGCGGCTTCTTTTATGCTGGGTGCAAAGGCAGTTCAAATGGGAACACGCTTTTTAACAGCAAAAGAATGCCATATTCACGAGAATTATAAAGAAAAAGTGTTAAAAGCAGGAGACAGAGACACCATAGTTACCGGAAAACGTACCGGTCATCCGGTGCGCGCATTGAAGAATCGTATGACAAGAAGCTTTCATCAGATGGAAATGGATTCCAACGTGGATACCAAGGAACTGGAAAGCATGGGAGCAGGAGCTCTTCGTAGAGCCGTACAGGAAGGTGATGTGAAAAACGGTTCCTGTATGTGCGGACAGATTGCAGGTCTTGTAAATAACGAAGACACCTGTAGTCATATCATTGAAGAAATATGTCATGACGCCAGCGTTTTGATGGGAAACGAGTAAGGAGTAACCATGGGAAAGATTGCATTTTTATGTCCGGGACAGGGAAGCCAGTATCCGGGTATGGCAGAAGAATTATATCAGGACAGTCAAAAAGTTCAGGAACTTTTTGATACAGCCGAAGAAATTAAACCGGGAATTAAAAACCTGATTTTTAATGGGGATAAGCAGACTCTACAGGAGACAAAAAATACACAGCCTGCATTGTTTTTGGCTGATTATGCATCTTGCGCGGCCCTTTTGGAGCAAAAAATCGTTCCGGATGCCGTGGCAGGATTTTCTTTGGGAGAAATTGTGGCCCTTGCGGTGGCAAAGGTTTTAAGCCCTGAAAAATCCTTTCAATTGGTATGTAAAAGGGGATTGCTGATGCAAGAAGCGGCAAAAAAAGTCAGCGGATCCATGGTTGCGGTGCTAAAAATGGACCCAAACGAGCTGGAGAAAATTTGCGAGAAAACTCAGACATTTCCGGTGAATTATAACTGCCCTGGACAGATCGTAGTGTCGGGAGAACAAGAAAAAATTGAAAAATTAAAAGAAGAGTTACAACGGATGAAAATTCGTACAATTTCCCTCCCTGTAGGGGGCGCATTCCATACTCCGTACATGAAAGAGGCAGGAGAAGGTCTTCTGAAGGAGTTACAGGAAAAGGATTATGAGATGAAACCGGCAGCGATTCCTCTTTATGGGAATAAAACAGCGAAACCATATCCAAAAGATAGAGAAGAAATGGAAAAACTTCTTTCCGGACAGGTATATAACAGTGTTAAATTTGAGCAAACACTGAAGAATATGGCAGAAGATGGCATTGATACCTTCATAGAATGCGGCCCGGGAACCACTTTGGCAGGCTTTGTAAAGCGTAGCGTTCCGGGTGCTAAGATTTACAATGTCAGCAACAGAGAGAGTTTACAAACGGTGGTAAAGGAGCTGAAAGAATCATGTTAAAAGATCAGGTTGCAGTTATTACTGGAGGAACCAGAGGAATTGGCAAAGCTATTGCCACAGAATTTGGTGAAAAAGGGGCAAAATTGGCCCTGATTGCCACGAAAAAAAGTGAAAAAGCTATAGAAACACTGGGAGAATTAAGAAATCGTTTTGGAGACGTAAGATTATACGCCTGCGATGTAAAAGAGAGAGAACAGGTGGATCAGGTTGCGAAAAACATCCTGGAAGACTTTAAAAAAGTGGATATTTTGGTGAATAATGCAGGAATTACAAGGGATAATCTCCTGGCTAGAATGAGCCTTGCCGAAATGGATGATGTGATTGATGTCAATCTCAAGGGAACCATGTACATGAGCGCAGCTTTTATCAAATCCTTTGTAAAACAGCGCAGTGGAAATATCATCAACATCAGTTCCGTAGTGGGTATGATGGGAAACCCGGGACAGGCGAATTATGCCGCTTCAAAAGCCGGTATTATAGGTTTTACTAAGACAATTGCCAAGGAATACGGCAAGCGAAACATTCGTTGTAATGCTATAGCCCCAGGTTATATCGAAACCGAGATGACAAAAGTCCTTGATGAGGGCCTTAAAAAAGAGATTATGGAGACCATTCTTTTAAAATCTTTGGGTAAGCCGGAAGATGTAGCCAAGGTGGCAGCCTTTTTAGCCAGCGAAGATTCCGGATATATTACCGGCGAAGTGGTCAAAGTAGACGGAGGAATGTATGTATAGAGTAGCAGTTACCGGTATGGGAGTAATCTCACCGGTTGGAAATGATATAGAAAAATTTCAGGAAAGTATTTTTAACGGAGTGTGTGGCGTAGATACCATCAAACGCTTTGATGCCGCTGATTTCAAGGTAAATCTTGATGCTGAGGTAAAAGAGTTTGAACCGAAAAAGTACTACAACACCATGCAGGAAATTAGAAAGTCCGACCTGTTTATGCAATATGCCATGGCAGCATCCGTACAGGCGGTGGAGCAAAGTAAGTTATTAGAGAGCGACCTGGATAAGGATCGCTTCGGTGTTTATATTGGATCCGGTATTGGAGGAATCAATACCACCCTGCAGCAGACAAGAAGATTGGAAGAGAAAGGACCGGAGATGGTTTCACCTTTCTTCGTGCCAATGATGATCGGAAATATGGCCACAGGAGCCGTATCCATACGTTTTGGCGCAACTGGTCCCACATTACCTATAGTTACGGCATGCGCCACTTCTACCCATACAATAGGAGAAGCTTACCGCTGTATAAAGCATGGATATGCAGATGCAATCATTGCAGGGGGTAGTGAGGCTTCAATTAACCAACTTGCCATGGCAGGCTTTATAAACTGCCAGGCTTTGAGCCTTGCAGAGAATCCAAGCGAGGGAAGTTTGCCTTTTGATAAGCGAAGAAGCGGATTTGTCATGGGAGAGGGTGCCGGAGTGCTGGTACTTGAGGAAATGGAGCATGCAAAGAAAAGAGGAGCAAAAATACTTGCGGAAGTGGTTGGCTATGAGAACACCTCAGACGCTTATCATATTACTGCACCGGATCCGGAAGCAAAAGGTGCCGTTCGTGCAATTGGCAATGTTGTAAAAGAGGCCGGGATTATAGATCCTTCCTCAGTATACGTAAATGCGCACGGTACAGGAACCCACTTAAATGACGCAATGGAAACAAAGGCGTTAAAAGAGGTATTTCAGGAGGGTGCATACGATTTGCATATCAGTTCCACAAAATCCATGACCGGACATATGATGGGAGCCACCGGAGCAGTGGAAGCCATTGCCTCTGTTTTGGCGCTGGAAAACGGAATGATTCCACCAACCATCAATTATTGTGAGAAGGATGAGGAGTGTGATTTGAATTACACACCAAATAAGGCTGAAAAAGCAGATGTACAGTATGCAATCAGCACATCCCTGGGATTTGGCGGACATAACGCATGCATCGCTTTGAAAAAAGCGGGAAGTGAGGAATAATTATGAGTTCATTACAGGAATATGCAGGACTTTTTGAAAAACTGAATCTTACGGAATTACAGGTGGAAGAAGAAGGTTTGAAGCTTACTTTGAAAAGAGAAGGGGCACCGGTTCCTGTAACTACAGTAAGTAAGGCGGAAAATCCTATTACTATAGAAGAAACGTCTGAACCCGTGATACAGGGAGACCCGGTAAAAGCGCCTCTTCTTGGAATTTTTTATGCCGGAGATGGCAAAGGAAACAAAAAGAATGTGGGCGATACCATTGCCAAAGGGGAAGTGCTTTGTACCATTGAAGCCATGAAAATGATGAACGAGGTAAAAGCACCAAGGGACGGTGTAATCAAAGAAGTGATGGCCCAGGAGGGCGCGCTTGTGGAGTGCAACCAGACCCTTTTTGTACTTGAATAGAAGGTTATATATGAATAAAGAAGAAATAAAGAAAATTTTGCCTCACAGAGAGCCTATGCTTTTGGTGGATGAGGCTTATATAAAGGAAGATGGAACCGGTTGTGGTTATTATACGGTAAAAGGAGACGAATTCTTTTTACAGGGACATTTTCCAGGAAATCCCATTGTGCCCGGAGTGATTCAGTGCGAGATGATGGCTCAGTCCGCTTGCATTCTGTTTAAAGATGAAATGTTAAATGGAAAAATAACTCCTGTGTATACCGGGCTTGATAAGGTGCGTTTTCGCTCCATGATTAAACCGGGAGATAAAATCAGGATTGAGACAAAGGTGCTTTCCAAATGTCACCCGATGTACAAATTACAGGGAAAGGTGTATGTAGAAGAGCGACTTTGCATGAGCGGAGAGTTTTCCTTTGCATTGATTGAGGAAAAGGAAGGAGACTAACATGTTTTCAAAAATTCTTATTGCCAATCGTGGAGAGGTTGCAGTTAGGGTCATCAGAGCTTGTAAAGAGATGGGAATTGAAACCGTTGCAGTATATTCTCAGGCAGACGAAAATGCCCTGCATGTGGAAATGGCAGATGAGAGTTATTGCATAGGAGGTCCCATTTCAAAGGATAGTTACTTGAATATAAATGCTATTTTAACTTT
>JAILCP010000079.1 GCA_024680055.1 Lachnospiraceae bacterium
CAGATTCTGCAGTTCTTTAACCTCTTTTGCATCGGCGCTTCCACCGGCCAGCTCCAGGGTCACGTTTTGAGCTGTGTGCACCATGGAAAGGCTTTTCAGTAAACTTTTTACTCCTTTTGCCTGGGATATTTTACCTGCAAAGCATAGGTGAATGCCCGGCTCTTTCCCGGTTTCTTCCATGTAAAAAATACTGTCGTTATACCCTGCCCCTACAATGTACACCTTTTCATTTGGCACCTGAAAAAGAGACACAATTTCCTCTTTCTGACCTTTGTGCAAAGCAAAAATTCCATCCAGATTCCTTATATTTTCTGCAATAAACTCTTTTTGCAATGCATTCTTCTGAAACTGACGAAGACAGGTGCTGTGACAAATGCCATAGACCGGAATCTCCCCTGCCAGCGACTTTGTTAACGCCGTGACCAGATAAAGATGATGACACAAAATCACATCCGGGCAAAACTCTTTGATGGCTTTTACAATGCGCTTTTTAAACGCCTCCATAAAAACTGCTGTCATAGCATCCGTCATATCGCAATATCTGGTATTGTCATAGGGCATCACATCGGACATGCCCACCACCGGAAAAGGCACCTCATCACTTTTAAAATGAACGGGGTAAAAGGAAATCTCCTGTCCTAATTCCACTTCTTCCCCCTGTTCAATCCCCGCAATCACGGCCTGCTCATAGCCAAGGGCTGCATATGCTTTCACCAGTTCCGTAAGATAGACTCCGCTGCCGGTGCTGTTTGGCTTTTGGGCTGTGATACTTAAAATACGTTTTGTCATTTAAGAAACCTCAAAATCCATACAGTTTCTGGATGAAACAAATGGTTTAATCTTTTCATTGGCTACTTTTACATGATCCTCATGATTTGCATAAACCTTTAATGCCTCCTGATTTTCGCAGGTAGAAGTGAGCATCACGTCCATGTTGGAACTTGGAAGGGCCTCTGTGTATACATGCACCTCCAAAAGTCCCGGAACCTTTCCCATAAGTCCCTCAAGGCCTTCTTTGATGCCTTTCTTAATGGCTTCCTTTTCTTCGCCCTGATATTCTTCTTTGATAGACCATAAAATAATATGTTTTACCATAACGCACCTCTATAATTCTTCCACTAATTTAATTAAGTCGTCAAAATTTCCTTTTCTGCACCGGCTGATATCTTTTCCTTTGGTATTTACCAGACAGTCCGTCAGCAAAAATACCGGAATTCCCACTTCTTGTGCTGCCAAATCCTCTTCTGCATCGTTTCCGATCATGATACATTCGTTGGGATTTAAGCTGCACTTTTTCAGAACCTCTTCAAAATAAGCCGGATTCGGCTTTGCATAGGTACTGTTTTCGTATACTGAAATGTAGGAAAAATCCGCCGGAGAAAGTCCTGCCCAGGCAATCCGATTTCTGGTGGCAATTTCCGGAAAAATAGGATTGGTGGCAAGCACTCTTCCAATTTCCTTTTCCTTTAAAATGTCGATTACCTTCTTTGCTTTTTCTGTAAAACCGCAGCATTTCTTTGCCAGGTTAAATTCATTTTTATAAAAGTCAATAAACGCTTCTTCTTTTTCTCTTACCTTCTCACCAAAGACGCCGCAAAAGCTTTGCCAGAAGGCCTCTTCGTTGGTTTGCGTTCCGTTATTTTTTGCCATGGCAGCCATCCCTTTATAAATCCCCTTCATCAGGGCTTCCGGTTCAAAACCGTGGCCGGCCATTTTTCCTGCCAATAGTTTAAAATAACCATTGGTGAATTCATCCATATCCATCGGTAACAACGTACCGTCCAAATCAAATAAAACAGTTGTAATCATATCGCTCTCCTTATTATTTTAGTATATCAGTTTTTTCCTCCTAAATAAACGACTTATTTTCCCCGTAAAACTCCCTGAATTCCCTTGACAATACATGGTCTAATACGTTAGACTGTGTAGTACTGAATACTATAATATAAAATTGTGAGGATTCTATAATGAAACGAAAATTTTTAGTTGGCGCTGCCGCCATTGGTCTTTTGGCCGCTACCATTGCACTTGGACCAAAGACCTTTGCTGCAACCGCCAATTCCGCAGATATGTTAATTTCAAATTCTTTTACGTCCACAAGTAAGACGTACAGCAGCACAAGTAAGAAGACCATTACTTCTACTTTCTATCATAACAATGCTTTAAAGAACAAGAAGCTGTTAAAGGGACTGGATGTTTCCAAGTGGCAGAGCAAGAACAGCTACACCACCACATCCATCAACTGGAGCAAGGCCCATGACGACGGCATCGATTTTGCCTTTGTAAGAGTGGGTTACACTTCCACTTCTGACGGCAGTCATCATGCAGATACTTCTGCCAACTCTCAAATCACCAGTGCACTTGCCAATGATGTCAGTGTTGGTGTGTACTATTTTTCACAGGCATTGACTGTTGCCGAGGCCAAGTCCGAAGCAAAATACACCTTAAGTTTACTTGAGAAAAACGGCTGGGACGTAACCCTTCCTGTGGTTTTTGACTACGAATTCAATAAACGATTAACCTCCGGAAAGCTTTCCAAATCCACCATGACAAAGATTTGTGCCGCTTACTGTGATGTAATTGCAGATGCAGGTTACACTCCTGCCATTTATGCCAACTACTCCATGTTTAACAATTATCTGAATACTTCAACTCTGGCAAAGAGTTATAAGATCTGGTTGGCAAGATATCATAAGACCACAACCAGTTACTACCTGGCATCACAATCCAAGATTCCTTATTCGGATATTGCATATCCATATGAATTCTGGCAGTTCACCAGTTCCGGTCGTGTCAGTGGTTACTCCGGAAATCTTGATGTGAACTACTGGTACTTTGACCGCAATGTGAATACGAACAATCTGGCGTCATCGAATGAGACCAATGACTCAGTGAAATTAACCTGGTCAAGATCTTCCGGTGCTAAAGACTTCTATATTTACCGCTACAACGAAGACACCCAGAGTTACAAGCGCATCGGTTCCACATCCAAGACCTATTACACGGATGATGATTTAAAGGCCGGCGAAACTTACAAATACAAAGTCCGTTGCTACTGGACCATTGGCGGTACCAAGTACTACGGAAATTACTCCGATGTTATTACCACAGCAACCAAGCCCGGAAAGGTTTCCGGCGTAGACGTTTCCACAAGAAATGCCAACTCACTGACCTTATCCTGGGATGAAACAGAGGGTGCAACGGGTTATCGCATTTACAAATACGACGAAGATTCTGAGTCTTACAGTAAGATTGCAACCACAGAAGATAACTCTTATAAAGTATCCGGTTTAACAAGCGCCAGCGAATACGCCTTTAAGGTACGTGCTTATAAGACCATCAATGACGACACCTTACTTGGTAGCTATTCCGACAAGTTTGATACTGTAACAAGACCAAAGAAAGTCACCTCTTTAAAGGTGACTTCTCCAAAAAAGAATACTGCCAAGATAACTTTTAACAAGGTATACCGCACCGCTGCTGTAAACGTATACCGTTACGATACCACCAAGAAGAAATTTGTACGTATCAAATCCATTACCAACGGCAGCACCACTTATACCGACTCCAATGTAAAATCCGGAAAGACCTATCGTTACAAGGTTCGTTCCTATTTTGTCTACAATGACACCACCATTTGGAGTTACTATTCCAGCGAATATAAGATTAAAGTTAAATAAACAACCCAAAAAGAGTTGCCCCTATTGTTTATCAAAAGGGCAACTCTTTTTGAATTCTTTTATTTTACCAATCCTTTTCCGGTCTTGGCTACATGCTTAAATACTTCTTCAAATCGATTCAATGCTTCATCGATGATTTCCGGTGTATCTGCCAAAGAGGTGTACATACGGCTTCCTGCCAAAGTTACAATACCGTTGGCCATATAAGCTGCTCCCATTCGCTCCATGGAATCTTTTCTTACGTACATCATTTCTTTGTTTCTCAAAAGACCTACCGCTGACTTGGCAACGTTCATGGATGAGAAGTCAAAGCTCATGGCACCTGTACACTCTAAGTGACAGATGGATCCCTGATTGTATGCCACAAACGGAAGTCCATAGCGATCCAAAAGTTCTTTTAATCCATCGGTTAAGCGGTCTCCCATTTTACCTGCAATTTCACAGGCATTGGTTCGCTCAATTTCCTGAATTGCTGTATATCCTGCAAGACAGCTCATTGGGTTGGCCGATAAGGTTCCACCTACGTAAGCTCTGTGTTTTCCTGTGGCAAGTCCTGCTGCCATCAGGCCTGCGTATTCTTTCTTACCGCCTACACCGCCGGCTGCAGGGTATCCTCCTGCAACGATTTTACCAAATACGGTTAAATCCGGTGCCACATCAAAGTAGCCCTGGGCTCCGGAAAGTCCCACACGGAATCCGGTTACAACCTCATCAAAAATAAGTAATGCGCCGTATCTGTCGCACAACTGGCGCACGCCTTTGTTGTAGGACTTGGCAACCGGTCTGGTTCCGCTTTCCGGTCCTACCGGCTCGATAATTACGGCTGCTGTGCCACCGCGAAGTTTGTTTAACTTCAACATGGTTTCCATCATATTTAAATCGTTTGGACGAACTTCGTCTGTTAATTTGTAGCAGCTTCTTGGAATTCCATGGGATTCAAGGAAGGATCTGCTTCCAGGGATTTTCAGTCCGTATACCATCTGATCGGACCATCCATGGTAAGCGCCACCCACTTTAATTATTCTCTTATGACCTGTTGCAATTCTTGCAATACGAAGGGCTGCCATCACCGATTCGGTTCCGGAACCCAGCATACGGAACATTTCCACATTTGGCATATGCTTATGAATTTCTCTTGCAATCAACATTTCAGACTCATGAAGAAGTCCGGTTACCGGTCCGCATTCCTGCAAAAGTTCGATTACCTTGTCACGAACAACCGGGTAATTACTTCCTAAAATAGTAGGTCCGCCGGCCTGTAAAAAGTCGATGTATTTATTTCCGTCTTTGTCGTATAAGTAAGGTCCTTCCGCTTTTGCCATACACATTGGGAACGGTTTGTTAAACGCAAGGTTATGCTGAACTCCACCCGGAATATATTTCTGGGATTCCTCAAAAATTGCATGAGACTTGGTACATTTTTCATCGTAATATTTTAAAATTACATTTTCATAATAATCATCGTTTACTTCCCAAATCGGCTGGGATGTTAATTTCTTTAAACGGGCATTGATCTCTCGCGGATCATCCCATCTGCTAATTCCACAATTATTCATTCACTTCTCCTCCTTCACTGGTTTTTATATTGGTATCAATGGTATCTTTAAATACCACGTATCTATCATAAATATACTCTGTGGTAAGATTTAAGGCCATATTCAAAATGGTTACAAGATATTCGTTCCACTGTAAGTCTTCTGCCAGGTAATTTCCAAGCAGGGTGGTAACCGGCGTAAATACCGCATAAAAACAGGCAACCAAAAACATGGCTTTTGGTACATTGTTGGCACTTTTAAAGGTGAATTTTCGGTTCAGGGTAAAATTCCAAAGTACCGACATTACAAGGGCTGTTAAATAGCATGGCCAATAGGCAAATTCCGTAAACTCATTTAAAAGGGAAAACACCGCCATTTCGATGATTCCTGCTGAGGTGGAAAACAATGCAAATTTCACAACACGAACGGCTTCTTTGCTTCCTTTTTGCTTCTCTTCCATAGGACCTCCTTTTACCTGTTCTTTTGCTTGGAATATTTCAGTTTATATACTACATTCATTAAACCACAATCCAGTTTACTTAATAAAGCTTTTTCTCCAAGTGCGTCCGTATGTCTTGCCGCTACCGCCGCTTTATTCACCAGGATTTTCATGGCCTGCATATCATCTTCGTCAATTCCCCGAACAACAGCTCCCACACCCGGCACCAGAACTGCATTATAACTTCTTATGGCCCTTGCCGCATTGCTTTTGGATGCAACTATGATTTCTCTTCCAATCATTTGAGCCATATCGTCAAGCTGGGCTTTGATTTTCATGGCGTCATTGGCACACAGCATCACGGCCCTTGTTTCCACCAGTCCCACATAGGAAAACTGCTGATGGATTTCACTGAGAAGTCTTTGCTTTTCTTCTGCCTTATACTGTTTGATACGACCGGTCAGACCTTTACAATTTCTTTTGCAGATTTCTTCCAAAAGGATGGATTTTTCCATGGCATCTTCCTTGTCTTTACCAAGGATCACCGCACCGTGGTGCACCATCAATACAGTTTTTGCACCGGTGCCAAAGGCCGCTTTTACATTTTCACGAAGCTTCTTTTGACCCGGAAGACCGTAGTCTGCAACTGCAAGACCACCAAGGCGTTCCATTTCCTCTTTTGTAATATCAAGGTATTCAATTCCCGTAAGACCAATGGCGGATGCGTACACCTGATGGGTATGAATCACAAAATTCACATCCGGAAAAATTTCATAGGCCCCGGCATGAATTCCCTTTTCGCTGGAAGGTTTTCGCTCTCCTTCGTAAGTTCCGTCCTCCATGTTGTATAGAGCCAAATCTTCCTCTTTTGTCTCCAGATAGCTCAGACCGCTTGGCGTAATTAAAAAATGGTTCTTGTCCACTCTGCAGCTTACATTGCCCCAGGTTCTTGCCACCAGGCCTTTTTCCAAAAGCTCCCTGCCGGTTAAAGTGACAAGGCCTCTTGCAATTGTTTCTTCCACACGCTACACCCCTTTTCCATTTAACAAATCGAAGTTTTTCCTGTTGGACTTATATAACTGCTTAAACACCTGAAAATTTCGATTATAAATTTCTTTATACTCCGGATTCGGGTAAAAGGTGTCTTTTACCTTCACCAGTTTCTTTGCCTCTGATATGTCCTTTACCAGGCCGCTGCCTACGGCAATTAACATGGCCGCTCCGATGGCTCCCACGTCCTTGGTGTATTCCACCGTTTCGATGGTTCTTCCCGTAATGTCTGCCAACATCTGGGAAGTCACTTTGGAAAGGGCGCCTCCTCCCACAAAACGAATGGTTTTGGAAGTGGTCACCTTTTTATCTTCGCATTCCAGCATCCATCTAAGGTGATAACAAATGCCCTCAAGCACTGCCCGGATCATTTCACGCTTTCTTGTTTCGATTTTAATGTTGAAAAACATTCCCGCACAGTTGGGTGCCTCAAAAGGACATCTGTTTCCATGAAGCCACGGAGTAAAAATCACACCGCCACATCCCGGTTTGACCCCTTCCACCACATCAGACATGTAGTCGTACAGACTTTCGTACTGGGTTTCTTTGCTATCCGCCACATCGGTTTTCTCAAGGTAAGCATCAATTTCATCGCACACCAAATGCTCTTTTACCCATTCAAAGCACTTGCCTGCCGTTTCCATTTCCGCAAAATAATTGTATCTTCCCTCCTGGGCGCCCACAATACCTGCAATCATGGCCACAATGTCCACCTTTTGCTTATCCAATACGGTTCCAACCCAACCTGAGGTTCCTGAATAAATATGGGTATCACCAAGTTCCGTACTTCCGGCCCCCACTCCGATTAAAGTGGCATCGCCGCCACCGCCGTAAACCGGGGTTCCAATCATAAGTCCAAGCTCCTCTGCCGCTTTGGTGGTCAGTTTTCCCGCCACATCCTGGCAGTTAATTATTCTTGGCAAATGCTCGGTGTTAATGCCGTACATTTTGCAAAGTTCTTCATTCCACTGTTCTTTTCCTTTTCTGCTGTCGTACAAAAATGTGGAGTAGGCCGAATCCTTGGTCATTACAAATTCTCCGGTACATCTGCAGATCAGATACTCTTTTACATCCAGCCACTTATGCACCTTTTGAAACACTTCCGGCTCCATTTCTTCCACCCATTTATACTTCCAAAGTGGATCTTTTACGCTGGTGGAAGCTGCAGTTGTCACCTTCAAACTCTTTAACAACATAAAAATGTTGACGCCGGAAATACATAACCCATGTCCCTGCACTTTTTTCATTTGCTTTCCGGCTCTCTGGTCCATGTAACTCATGGCCGGGCGAAGGGCATTGCCCTTATCGTCCACCAAAACCAGTCCCTGCATCTGGGAGCAAAAAGAAATTCCTTTAATCTTCTCTGCTTCGATTCCTGTTTTCTCAAGTAGTCGCCTGGTTGTGCCACACATGGCCTGCCACCACTGGTTTGGATCCTGCTCTGCGCCTCCGTTGTCAAACACCTGCAAATCGTATCCTTCGTACTCCCCGCATACCAGTTCTATGCCGTCATCAAGGTTCATTAAACAGGATTTCACTCCGGTGGTTCCAAAATCATATGCAATCACATATGCCATTTACGTCCCTCCTATTCTATGCCCAGTGCTCTGCTCATAAACTCTATAAAACTGTCTTCTACAAGATTTTCGTTTTTTAAAATATCCTCTCCACAATAAATCTTCATTCTTTCCTTATAGTAATCGCAACTATAAGAAAACTGTAACATCATCAGAAGGTTATCAAAATAAAATGCAAACATTCCCGGATTGGCCATTCCTTTGACTTTACCTTCCTGACCTGCCTTCTCAAGCAGTTCTTTATATAAATACGCCGTTTTTCCTTCAATCTCCCTTGCCAGCTCTTTCGCATATTTCTGACAACTTCCGGATGTGATTTCGTTATACATCACATAATAATTCCCATGCTTTTTGCCGGATGCAATCAATCCTCTTACGATCATTCGTATTCCTGTGGCAACGTCGTCGCAATCCTTCAAGGCCTCTTCCATGGTTTCGTCCAGTAATTTCAGTGAGTGCTTCACACAGGATAAAAAGAAATCGTCCTTATCCTTATAATACTTATACAAAACACCAACACTGACCCCCGCCTTCTTGGCAATGGTGTTGATGTTGGCCCGATCCAGACCATGCTTGGCAAACTCTTCGATTCCCGTTTCTAAAATTTCATTTAATGCGTTTTGGTCAAGCTTTTTGTACATGTAACCTCCATCTCGTGAATTGTCGCTCACACTTCTTATGCTCATAATAGCATCTATGGTAATACCCGTCAAGAGATAACCCTCTTATATATTGCTCCGGCAGGCTGAAGTTAACGTTCCGTTAAAAAGCCTGCCGGAGCAATATATAAAAGGGTCTTGCCGGGTGTTACATCCTATATTTTTAATTTTTGAAATGGCTTCCCGTATTCTGTCGCTAAACAATAGAGACGGTCTGCTTATTTAACGTGGGTGTTCTTTCCGGCGCTTGCGCCGGCTTGAACACCCACGTCAAATAAGCAGGACCGTCCCTACTATCTCTTCTTCACCAAAATCGCGTCCGGTACATAACGTCCTCGTCCGCTGACGCTACAGGATTTGGTGATATATTGTCCGTTGTATACCATGATGGCAGAACTTCCTCCGTCCAGATTCATGGCTTGATAACATTTGTATTTTAGAAGCTGATCCATACAGTCCACCGCGGTGGCTCCCACGCTGTAGCCAGGCAGTCGTCCTTCCAGAATCAGTAGCAGCATGTCGCCTTCTTTTGTCTGTCCGATACAGGTTCGTGGCTGCAGGCCCATAAACATGGATACGTCAATGGCTTTTTCCCCATCCACAATAAATGCAGGTACGCCTTCGATACCCCAGCGGTACTCGCTGACCGTAGTGCTGTCGTAGTTATTGATGTACATCCGGTTGTCCTGTTTCATTCCAACAAATTTCATGCCGTACTTTTTGGGACGGTTACCGTAATCCACGCCATCGATGATCATGGCACCCTGAACGACGCCTCCGCTGCCGTGACCGCCGATGTCTTTAAACCGACTGGCGTTGATTCCCACAATGGCATTGTTGGAATCGCAGAAGCCTTTGATTTCCTGTCCCATGGATCCATAGTTGGTGGATTTTCCGAGGAAGACCTGGGATGGATCTTTTACAATGGCAAGCTTGCCTACGTAACCGCTGCCGGATAATTTTACAATCAGAAGGTTGTTGGCGGTGTTTACTACGCAAACATCATCTCCGGATGTGGTTTTCAACCCCAGCTTTTGATCAAAATCTTCGATTAAAATATGATCGTAACCGTTGGCGGTCAGATTCTTATTGGCTTTCAGGTAGTTCTTAAAGCTGGTGGAGTTCAACTCCCAATAAACGGTGTAAAAATTGTCCTTGGTCAAAGGCCCGTTTCGATCTGCTTTCTCATTGTTCCACTTGCTTTCCAGTTTCTTTTGCTTCTCCAATTGGGCATAATAGCGATCCATCACCTCATCCACAACATCGTCAGGCAAAAACATGGTTGCCAGCCATTGGTGGGTCTTGGTGGTCATGGCGGTTTCTATGTATATGGTCCTCCATTTGGCGATAAAAGGAATATTGGAATAGCAGAACATTAAATATGCCACCACCATTACAATGACAAAAATATCAAATCGTATCAGGTGGCCCCTCACTCGTTGTTTTTTTGTTTTTCTCTTCTTCATATCCCGTTCTCATTTCTGTCAATTCTCTTTAACTTCAATATTGTAGCATACTTTTTTCGGATACAAAACCATAAAAACACACAGTTTTTTAGACCAGGGTCTTTTCATAAAAATTTCACGGTGATATAATGAAATTATCTTAAAGAACTAAGGAGGTTTACCTATAATGACGGTAGCAGAAAGAATCAAAGCTCTCCGTGAACTTATGGACAAAAAAGGTATTGATGCCTATGTTGTCCCAACAGCAGACTTTCACCAGAGCGAATATGTAGGTGCCCACTTCACAGCTCGTGAATGGATTTCAGGATTCGAAGGATCCTATGGAACAGTTGTAATTGCAAAAGACGACGCCGGTCTTTGGACCGATGGTCGTTATTTCTTTGCAGCAGAACAGGCTTTAAAGGGAAGCGGTATTCGATTAATGAAAATGTTCGTAGGAAATACTCCATCTGTAACAGAGTATTTGGTAGATAAGATTCCATCCGGCGGAACCGTTGGATTTGACGGTCGTGTACTCTCCATGGGTGAGGGCCAGGAATACGAAGAGGCATTTGCAAAGAAGGGAATTAACATCCATTATTCTGAAGATTTAATCGATGAAATCTGGACCGATCGTCCATCCCTTTCTAAAAAACCGGCTTTCTTCTTAGAGGAGAAATATTCCGGTGAAAGCTCTGAATCCAAGTTAAAACGTGTACGTGCTAAGATGAAAGAACTTGGCGCAACCGTACATGTAATTGCATCTCTTGACGATACCTGCTGGATGCTGAACGTACGTGGAGACGATGTAGACTTTTTCCCACTTCTTCTTTCCTATTCTATTGTAAGAGAAGACGGTGTGGACTTATACGTTGACGAAAGCAAATTCAACGACAGAATTCACGAAGAACTTAAGAAGGTAAACGTTACCATTCATCCATACAACGATATCTATGAGGATATTAAGAAACTTGGCAAAGATGAGAAGTGCCTCATCG
Organism: Lachnospiraceae bacterium; assembly: GCA_024680055.1. GTDB lineage: Bacteria > Bacillota > Clostridia > Lachnospirales > Lachnospiraceae > XBB1006. Next base: position 11,384 of record JAILCP010000079.1, read on the forward strand.
ATCCAATGAAGATGAACTATGCTTTATATAAGAACATTCCATGTGAAATCGTGGAAGGTCCTAACCCGACCATTCTTATGAAAGCCATGAAAAATGATGTGGAACTTGAGAACATCAAGGAAGCTCATATCCAGGACGGTATTGCTATCACCAAGTTTATGTACTGGGTAAAGAACAACTACGACAAAGAAGTGATTACAGAGTTAAGCTCTGCAGACAAGTTAATGTCACTTCGTGCAGAGAGAGAAGGATACATCAGCGAAAGTTTCGAGCCATTGTGTGCTTTTGGACCTCACGCAGCTATGATGCACTATTCTCCATGTAAAGAGACAGATGTTCAGTTAAAGGCAGGAGACTTCTTCTTAAATGACACCGGCGGCGGATATAATACCGGATCTACCGATATTACACGTACCTTTATTTTAGGATCTGTCAGCGATGAAATGAAGAAATACTACACCGCTGTACTTCGT
>JAILCP010000032.1 GCA_024680055.1 Lachnospiraceae bacterium
TAAATAAGCAAAATGATGTTCCAAATACTCCGAAAGATTTGTACGTGGGTAAGGGTGAAAAAACCGTATCTGACGTTGGACTTCCGGCCAATTGGCAGTGGAGCAGTAAGGATGCGAAAAAGACCATTGGAGAGAACACGGGAGATACCATTACTGCTACTGCAGAATATGTGGGTGAGGATAAGGCTAATTATCAAAATATCACCAAGGTGATTCTTATTACCAGGGCCGATTGCTATCACAGTGCCATTCAATACAGAGATGCAAAAAAAGCAACCTGTACAGAACCGGGTTACCAGGGCGATAAGTATTGCAAGGTATGTGGCAAGTTTGTAGGTAACGGAGAATCGACCAGTCCCCTTGGACACAACTATATCTCCAGCATTACCACCAGACCTACAGTATCCACATTGGGAGTTCGAACCTATCGTTGTACCAGATGCGGTAAAACTATCGAGGAAAAATTTTTATCCACCAGTGATAATGCAGCGGGCAATATTTATTTAAGACCTGCCCTTTATGAAAACGTTAAAACCGCATCGGTAACCCTTTCGGACGCGGATATTGATACGGCAATTGAAAGTGCACCGGGAAAAACCATTACGGTAAATGTTAGCCCAATGAGTGGTGGAACCAGTATGGCAGCTGATAAGGTGAACATTACCCTTACGAAAGAAGTGCAAAGTAAGCTGGTTTCCAATGGAATCACTTCCACCGTGCTTCATACCCCTCAGGCAGAGATTTCTTTTAGCCTAAGTGCCTTGACGGACATTCAGTCCCAGGCCGGAGGAGATGCTACGGTTACCATGCAGGACGTCACCGGAGAGGAAAAACGACCGAGATACAATTTTACCGTATATAAAAACGACGGGGAAACCGCAATTACGGATTTTACCACCACAGGAATTACGGTAAAAATTCCGTACACCAGACAGAGCGTGAATTCTGACGGTGAAGTAGTCACCGGCGGAACCTTGGAAGACACCTCCGGAATTCTTGGAATTTATGTGGATTCTTCCGGAAATGCCGAATATGTCACCGGATCCTATTTTGACAGTAACACAGGAAATGTGGTGATACCAACCAACCATTTATCCATTTACGGAGTAGGCTACAAGGTGGGAAGCAGTAATACCGTTTCCTCTTCCAAAGTGGTTCGGGCAAGAGCCGATGCTTCTAAGAAATATGTGAAAATAAAAATCACAAAGGTTTCCGGAGCCACCAAATATGTGATTTATGGAGCCCAAACAGGAAAAACCACAAAGAAGTTAAAAACCATTACCGGCACATCTGCTAAGATTACCGGATTAAAGGCGAAAACGTCTTATAAATATTATGTAAAAGCCTATAAGGGCTCAACCCTTCTTGGAAAATCCAAGATTTGCTACATTTATACCACAGGCGGAAAATACGGAAACCAAAAAAACGTTACCGTAACTCCAACCACATTATCCCTTGCGGCAGGAGGCAGTGAATCGTTAAAAGTAACCTACAAGAAGAGCGGAAAATTAAAGAAATTCACGTCATATGTAAGATATGCAACAAGCAACAGCGCAGTGGCTACCGTATCCTCCTCCGGTGAGGTCAAAGGTCTTACGGCAGGCAGCTGTTATATCTACATATACACCATGAATGGTTACCAGAAATCGGTGAAGGTAACCGTAAGCTAAAAGGAACAGTGTGAAGGAGGCCTTTGTATGAATAAATTTATCCCTTTGTGTATTCCGAATTTTGAAGGAAACGAAGAAAAATACGTAAACGAGGCGGTTGCCCAGGGTTGGGTATCCACCGGTGGAGCATATATTACACAGCTGGAAGAAGAAATGGCGAAGTATCTTCATGTGGAAAAAGCGGTGGCGTGTCAAAGCGGTACTGCAGCCATTCACCTTTGCCTTGTGCAGTGCGGTGTTGGCCCGGAAGATGGGGTCATTGTACCAACGCTGACATTTATTGCAGCGGTGAATCCGGTAAAATATCAGTTTGCCCATCCTATTTTTATCGATTGTGATGACAGTCTTTGCATGGACCCGAAAAAATTATTGGCGTTCTGCAAAGAGCAGTGTGAATTTACTGATGGAAAGCTTTTTACCAAAGAGGGACATCATCATATTAAGGCCATGGTAGTGGTTCATGTATTTGGCAACATGGCAGACATGGAAGCCATTATGGACATTGCAAAAACCTACAACATTCGTGTCATTGAAGATGCCACAGAGGCCCTTGGAACCAGCTACACTTCCGGTAAATATAAGGGAATGTACGCCGGAACCATCGGTGATTTCGGAGCCTATTCCTACAACGGCAACAAGGTCATCACCACAGGAGGCGGTGGTCTTTTGGTGGCAAAAGACACAGAGGAAGCCAAACATTTGCAGTACCTCTCTACCCAGGCCAAGGACGACCACATTTTTTATATCCATCACGAGGTGGGATACAATTACCGCATGACCAATGTGCAGGCAGCCCTTGGTGTGGCCCAAATGGAAGAACTGGAAGAGTTTCTTTCCCGTAAGCGAAAGAACTATGAATTATACAAAAAAGGTTTTGAAAACGCAAAGAACATTAGTGTTATGGAGTTCCGTGAGGGAACCAATTCCAACAAGTGGTTCTATTCCTTGAACATTGACATGGACAAGTTGAAAATCAACGCCAGAGAACTGGTGGAGACCCTTTCTGAAAAAGGTGTGGGAACCCGTTTGATCTGGGGATTGATTGCAGAACAAAAACCTTATGTAAAAGATTTACGAACAGACTTATCCACCGCAAAATACTATGCGGCAAGAATTTTGAACATTCCAAGCAGCACCGGTATTACAGAGGAAGAAATTGACTATGTAATCAAAACGGTGAAGGAGGTTGTGGAGGAAAACAGTCTATGAAAACAGAAGAATTAGAAAAGTACCTGGCCCACCCGGACACCACGGTGGTGGATGCCCTTCAGAAAATTGACAAAAATGCTAAGGGAGTCCTTTTTATCACAGATGAGGACCAAAAACTTCTTGGAACCCTTACCGACGGTGATGTGAGACGTTGGCTTATTAAAACCGGAGATCTGCAGGCAGACGTGGAACACCTTATGAACAAAACTCCAAAATTCGTGTACGCCAACAACATTAGCCAATGCGAAGACTACATGAAAAAGTGGAAAGTCAAAGTGGTTCCGGTGGTCGCTGTGGACGGCACGGTGTGCGACGTGGTTTTTGCCGATGAAGTACGTGAAATCAAAGACGGCAAAAAGCAGTCCTTAAGTAAAGTTCCGGTTATCATTATGGCAGGTGGAAAGGGTACCAGATTGTACCCTTACACAAAAGTGCTTCCAAAGCCATTGATTCCAATCGGAGATATTCCCATTATGGAGCGTATCATTGACAGATTTCGTGATTTTGGAGTGCAAAACTTTTATGCCACACTGAATTACCGAAAAAATATGATTAAATCCTATTTCTCTGATGTGATTACGGATTATGAAATCCACTATGTGGAGGAAGATCAGCCTCTTGGAACGGCAGGCAGTTTACATCTTATTGAAGAGGATTTTGAACAGCCTATCATTGTAACCAACTGCGACATTTTAATTCAGGGGGATTACAGAGATATTTATGAGTATCATCTTCAGTCAGGAAACGAGCTTACCATTGTAACGGCCCTGAAAAATATTCTGGTGCCGTACGGTGTGGTTCATTCCAAGGAAAACGGCGTCATTACCAGAATGGAAGAAAAGCCAAAGCTTTCCTATTTTGTAAACACCGGAATGTACATTTTAAACCCGGGATTGTTAAAAGAGATTCCAAAAGACACCTTTTACCATATGACGGACCTGTCCGCGGCCCTTCTTGAAAAAGGACGCCAGGTGGGAATGTATCCCATCAGCGAAGATTCTTTCCTTGATATGGGAGAATTTGAAGAGATGCGCCGTATGGAGCAAAAACTGGATTTAAAAACCGAATAAATTCTAACGAAATACAGAAAAAGAGCTATTGATGATTTCTTCGTCAATAGCTCTTAACAATATCTGTCAAGCATCATGCCGGCATACATGCTGTTGGCATACGGTGTATTGAATTCCCGTCCCGGATTCTTATAAGCCACCACCAGTTTGTTTACGTAATTCATAGGGTTGATGGCAATCTGAGAAGCCCTTGCTGCAATGGCATTTTTAAAAGTATTCAAATCTTTGTATACCTGACCGTCGGTGTCACCAATTACTGCGCTGTTAAAAATATCCCGGTCCATTTCGATGGTGCCGTTCTCCTGAACGTTCAATCCAAGATTCTCAAGTTCAGGCTTAAAAGCTTCCGATACGGAACGTAAATCGTGAAGCAGCTTTGTGCTGGACTGGTTGGTGCCGGAATACTGCTGCGCCTTTTCAATGGACTGGTTAAAAGAAGTAAGCAGTTTATTTACATTGTTGGCAATGGCATCCACGTCGTTTTCAAAACCGATGGTTGCAGGCTTGTCTTCTTCGCTGACTCCCTTCAGTGTAATTTCAAATTCTTTATTAATGGTAAAAGTGTTTGATAAAGAGGAATGCTCTGTACCATTTAATAAGAAGGAAGAATTGTGCGCGTCCCTGGCCACAAAATCGATTCCCAAAACATCCATGGCTTCCTTGGAGGCTGCGTCCATAGAAGGTGTTACCTTAAATAGGAACTCTTCTGTATCTGCAAGTCCGGTTTCTTTTGACTCAATAATTAAGCTGCTGCGATTTTCTTCGTCCACATCCACTGTGGCAGAAGCGCCAACATTGGCGGTGTTAATCAGTCTTGCCAGCTTTTCTTGAATATCACGGTTGGACTCGTTGCCGGAAACACTGAACTGGAATTCATAAGCATTGGAAGTATTCTCAAAATCAAAGGAATACTGGCCTTCGCGAATATCGTGGGCGTCGGAGTCTAAATAATTACCTATATTAATCTGACTTTCCGCCAACTGAGAAACTTCTAATGTAAAAGGATCTTTGGTGGAGTCCTCAAGGGAATCATCACCGATATAATTTACATCCACAGCGTCCGGATTGGAAGAGGTGGCAACTTTCTTTTTAAAAGCGCCGCTGCTCTTGTCGTCATCTTCACTTAAAGAAGCGGCAACCTTTGAAAGGTTCAGGGAGCTTTCTTTAATGTCGATGGCAAACTTGGAAGCATCACCATTCTCCATTCCAAGGATCTTGTAAATCGGAGTTTCTTTATTCACTTTAATCATGTTGTTGTAAATAGAGCGCAGCTCACTCTTCTTATGAGTATCATAACGGTTTACAGTATTGTTACCGTAGGTACTTAGATAGTAATTATAGATAGTATCAATTGCTGCCATAAAGAAACACCCTCCTTTCATCCTTGAATTCGCTAACGCGTGGGTATAGTAATTCCATTTATACATTTATACTATACCATAGATTCGCAAAAAAGTCATCTACTAAATACAAAAAATGCTTGACATTTTAATCAATATGTTGTATAAGGAAATAGTTGTTGACGAAGACAAGTTGACATGCTAATATAGACTAGCATGGAAATACGTAGGTCTTTTTTTTGTGCCTAAAATGCAAGAATATAAGTGGAGGTGGAAGTTGTGCGAACAAGAATAACATTGGCATGTACAGAATGCAAACAGCGTAACTACAACATGACCAAAGACAAGAAAACTCATCCGGACAGAATGGAAACAAAGAAGTATTGCAGATTCTGCAAAACACATACTTTGCATAAAGAAACCAAATAGTCTAGATTGAGCGAAGGAGTAAGATTATGAGCGAAGAAAAGAAGACTCCAAAAACAAGCTGGTTTACCGGCCTCAAGACAGAGTTTCGCAAGATAATCTGGCCAACCAAGGATTCATTAATCCGTGAAACAGTTGCTGTATTAGTTTCAACAGTTGTTTTGGCACTGATCATTGCAGGTATTGATTACCTGGTTCAGTACGGGATTGATATCTTAGTTAATTTATCTTAATTGATTCACAAAGATAAGGAGAATTGGAATGGCAGAGGCAAACTGGTATGTAGTTCATACCTACTCAGGATATGAGAATAAGGTAAAGGCGAACATTGACAAGGCAATCGAAAATCGACATTTAGAGGAGCAGATCCTTGAGGTTCAGGTTCCGATGCAGGATGTTGATGAGCTTAAGAACGGAGTACATAAGAAAGTATCCAAGAAGATGTTTCCGGGATATGTGCTTATTAAAATGGTAATGAATGATGACACATGGTATGTAGTCAGAAATACCAGAGGAGTGACAGGATTTGTTGGTCCTGGATCTAAGCCGGTTCCTTTGACTGATGCTGAGATGGCTAATCTTGGATTCAGAAGAGAAAACATTGAGATTGACCTTGAAGTAGGTGATACCGTCACCGTAATCGGAGGCGTATGGAAGAACACCATCGGTGTGATTTTAAGTATCAACGAGCATAAACAGTGTGTCACTATCAATGTTGACATGTTCGGTCGCGAAACACCGGTAGAAATAAGTTTCGCAGAAGTTAAAAAGATGTAAAAGATGTTTTTTTAAGGAGGCAATTCCAAATGGCAAAGAAAGTAGAAGGATATATTAAATTGCAGATTCCTGCTGGAAAGGCAACACCTGCTCCTCCAGTTGGTCCTGCACTTGGTCAGCATGGCGTTAACATTGTTGAATTTACAAAGCAGTTTAACGCTAAGACAGCTGATAAGGGTGATTTAATCATCCCTGTAGTAATTACAGTATACAGTGACAGAAGCTTTAGCTTCATTACAAAGACTCCACCAGCACCGGTTTTAATCAAGAAAGCTTGTAACATCAAATCCGGTTCCGGAGTACCTAACAAAACTAAGGTTGCTACAATTACAAAAGCTCAGGTTAGAGAAATCGCAGAAACAAAGATGCCTGACTTAAACGCAGCAACAATCGAGTCAGCTATGAGCATGATCGAAGGAACATGTCGTAGTATGGGTGTTACTGTAGCAGAGGACTAATCTGTACCCGATTTTAGAAATTAAAGAAACGTGGGAGGGACCTCTCCCGGTATAACCACAGGAGGTATATTCATGAAAAGAGGAAAGAAATATTTAGATGCTGTTAAGGCTTATGACAAGACTCAGCAGTATGATACAGCAGAAGCAATTTCATTAGTTAAGAAAGCTTCTGTAGCAAAGTTTGACGAAACAATCGAAGCTCATATCAGAACAGGTTGTGATGGACGTCATGCAGATCAGCAGATCCGTGGTGCAGTAGTTTTACCTCACGGAACAGGAAAAACAGTTCGTGTTTTAGTTTTTGCTAAGAACGAAAAACTTGATGAAGCAAAAGCAGCAGGAGCTGACTTCGTTGGTGGAGATGAGTTAATTCCAAAGATCCAGAACGATGGATGGTTTGATTTTGACGTAGTAGTAGCTACACCGGATATGATGGGTGTTGTAGGACGTTTAGGACGTGTACTCGGACCTAAAGGCTTAATGCCGAACCCAAAAGCCGGTACAGTAACAATGGATGTTACAAAAGCTGTTCAGGACATCAAAGCAGGTAAGATTGAGTACAGATTGGATAAGGCAAACATTATCCACGTGCCAGTTGGAAAAGCATCATTTACAGAAGAGCAGTTATCAGACAACTTCCATGCTTTAATGGATGCAATTATCAAAGCCAGACCAAGTGCTGTAAAAGGTCAGTACTTAAAGAGCGTAACACTTGCCTCTACAATGGGACCTGGTGTAAAAGTTAACCCAACAAAGTTAGCTAACTAGATATTGACATCGATAAATAGTGATGATATAATCACCATTGTGTTTGAAAGAGCACAGCCGAAGACAGTAGGTGCCACTTAGGCGTAACTTGCATGGCCTACCGAGGATTTTACAAATTTTGATTTTGTATATTCATGCCTCTCTGTCTTTTGGCAGAGAGGTTTTTTATTTGTAAAAAATACCTCGTCCTCGTCTGAGGAAAAGTAGCCGATTTGACCTACTTTAAATCAGCTACGCAAAATAAAATAAGGAGGTACACGATTCGTGGCTAAAGTAGAACTTAAACAACCTATCGTACAGGAAATTTCAGAACAGATTAAAGACGCACAGTCAGTTGTATTAGTTGACTACCGCGGACTTACTGTTGAGCAGGATACTCAGTTACGTAAACAGTTAAGAGAAGCCGGAGTTTCATACAAAGTATACAAGAATACTATGATGAGATTCGCATTCAAAGGAACTGATTTCGAGAGCCTTGACCCACAGTTAGAAGGACCAAGCGCTATGGCAGTTTCAACTGAAGATGCAACAGCACCGGCCAGAGTTCTTGCAAAATTTGCAAAGACAGCACCGGCTCTTGAATTAAAGGGTGGTGTAGTTGAAGGAACATACTACGATGCAGCAGGTATTGCACAGATCGCATCCGTTCCATCAAGAGACGAATTACTTTCCAAATTCCTTGGAAGTATCCAGTCACCTATTACAAATCTTGCTCGTGTTCTTAACCAGATCGCAGAAAAAGGCGGCGCTGGTGAAGCAGCAGAAGCAGCACCTGCACAGGAAGAAGCTCCTGCAGCAGAATAATTTGATTGCAATAAGATTACAATTATAAAAATTACGAAACCAATACGGAGGTAAATTAAAATGGCAAAATTAACTACAGCAGAATTTATTGACGCTATCAAAGAGTTAAGCGTATTAGAATTAAACGATTTAGTAAAAGCATGTGAAGAAGAATTTGGTGTATCTGCAGCAGCAGGTGTTGTTGTAGCAGCAGCAGGCGGAGACGGAGCTGGCGCTGAAGAAAAGACAGAATTCGACGTTGAATTAACAGAAGTTGGACCAAACAAAGTTAAGGTTATCAAAGTCGTTCGTGAAGTTACCGGACTTGGACTTAAAGAAGCTAAAGAAGTTGTTGACGGTGCTCCAAAGGTTATCAAAGAAGGCGCTGAAAAAGCTGAAGCTGAAGACATCAAAACAAAAATCGAAGCTGAAGGAGCTAAGGTTACTCTTAAATAAGAGTCAATATTTTGATGAAGTTATTAGGGCATTCGCCCCGGATGAAGTATCATCCGGGCGAAGCCCTTTTTTGTTTTCTGCGCAGATTTGTGCTGAACAATTTATATCATAGATAAAAGTATTTTGGATTTGAAGGAGTGGAGGCCGTTTGGAGGCGATTCATCTTCCGAAAACTCCAGACCGCCTCCGGATAAGCCGTTTGGAGGCGATCCGGCAATAAAAAACTCCAGACCGCCTCCGGATAAGGAGCTTGGAGTCGATTCAGCATCAAAAATCCCTGGACCGCCTCCAAGTAAGGAGCTTGGAGTCGATTCAGCATCAAAAATCTCCAGACCGCCTCCAACCCATCCACCTGGAGTCGTTCCGACTTCAAAAAACTCCAGACCGCCTCCAGCCAAGCACCCTGGAGTCGTTCCACCTCCTAAAATCCCCAGACCGCCTCCAAGCCAAGAGCCTGGAGTCGTTCTGACTTCCCAAAAACTCAGACCGCCTCCAGCCAAGCACCCTGGAGTCGTTCTGACTTCAAAAATCTCCAAACCGCCTCCAAGCTAACCACTTGGAGTCGTTCCACTTCCCAAAATCTTCAGACCGCCTCCGTCTCCAAGTTCCGGAGTCGGTCTAGTAAAACAAATCCCCAGACCGCCTCCAGCCAAGCACCCTGGAGTCGTTCTGCCTTCAAAAATCTCCAAACCGCCTCCAAGCTAACCACTTGGAGTCGTTCCACCTCCCAAAATCCTCAGACCGCCTCCAGCCAAGCACCCTGGAGTCGTTATAGCATCAAAAATCTTCAGACCGCCTCCAACCCATCCACCTGGAGTCGTTCCACCTCCCCAAATCTCCAGACCGCCTCCAAGTAAGTCATTTGGAGGCGATCCAGCAATAAAAAACTCCAGACCGCCTCCGCCCAAGCCCCATAAGTCCTCCTTGCATTTTTTATTGAAATCTTTATGAAAACAAACACAGGGTTTTTGAAATAATGTAATATAGAAATAGATAAGTATAGAAAGGGGAGTGTGCTCATATGACAATTAAAAGAAATGTTTCTGTGATTACAGACAATGGCGTAAAAGTAAAAGAAGTAGACACCATAGGTGATGTGGTGAAGATTGTAAGTGCGATTTCAATTGTAATACTGAGCGTACTTGGCGTTTTGGCGGTTGCAAACATGTAGAGCATAATAAGAGGGACTAGAGATGGGCACGATTGATGAATTTAAAAAACGAATATATGAAATTGTAGAGGCGTCCCATGATGGGGATAAAGCCAGTAAAATGTATGACATCATGATGATGGTGGCAGTAGTGGTAGGTATGATACCGCTGATGTCAAAGGTTGAGAACCATTACATGAGAACCATTGACGGTATAACCGGTATTCTGTTTTTTGTGGATTATTTCTTCCGAGTATTTACAGCAGATTACAAAATGGGAATCAAAATCTATAAGGCATATGTTTTTTACGCCTTCACACCCATGGCCATCATCGATTTGTTATCAGTAATTCCGGCGCTGACCTTGCTGTTTCCGGATGTGGCGGCAATTGGAGCGTTCCGTATTTTTAGAATCTTTTTGGTCTTAAAATTGATTCGATATTCCAAAACAATGACGTTGATAACCAACGTAATCCGAAAGGTAAAAAGCCAGCTCTTTGCGGTATTGGTGCTGACGGTGATATACATATTCACCTCGGCTATGCTGATGTTTCAAATGGAGCCGGATATATTTAATCACTTTTTTGATGCGCTGTATTGGGCGACGGTGTCCATTACCACCATTGGATACGGCGATATTTCTCCGGTGACACCGATCGGACGACTGATTACCATGGTGTCCGCCCTGGTGGGAGTGGCGGTGATTGCACTTCCGTCCGGTATTATAACAGCGGCCTACATGGATGAGGTAAAAAGAAAGAAATCCAAACATGAGTTGTGATGAGAATGAAAGTCATCGCTTCGGGGGGAGACGCCGGAGCGATGGCTTTTTTGCGTAAGAAGTTCTTGACAACAAAAGAGTTATGTTGTTATAATATATTGCATTATTGTGTGTTAATAGGCCTATTTTTCTTGCTAAATTTGGGCAGCCTACCCTTTATCCTGGCTTGTAAGGAAAGTGGCGTTTACTAAAATAAAAACGAGAGGTGAAACGTCGATGGAGAAGAATAGAATACGTCCGGTCAAAGCCGGAAAAAGTGTTCGAATGAGCTATGCCAGACGAAAAGATGTACTGGAAATGCCGAACTTTATTGAAGTTCAGAAAGATTCCTACAAATGGTTCGTCGAGGAAGGCTTAAAAGAGGTGTTTGATGATATTTCCCCAATATCAGATTACAACGGACACCTTAGTCTGGAATTTGTAGATTTTAAGTTGTGTGAAGAAGACAAGAAATATACAATTCCGGAGTGTAAAGAAAGAGATGCTACATATTCAGCACCTTTAAAGGTAAAAGTAAGACTTTACAATAAGGAAGCAGATGAAATTAGCGAACATGAGATTTTCATGGGCGACCTTCCATTAATGACAGAAACCGGAACCTTTGTAATCAACGGAGCAGAGCGTGTAATCGTCAGCCAGTTGGTTAGATCCCCGGGTATTTATTATGATATTACTCATGACAAAGTTGGAAAAACATTGTACGCAGCAACGGTTATCCCAAACCGAGGAGCATGGTTGGAGTACGAAACAGATTCCAATGATGTATTCAGCGTACGTGTAGATAGAACAAGAAAGGTACCGATTACAGTTTTAATTCGTGCATTGGGATATGGTACCAACCAGGAAATTATAGATTTATTTGGTGATGAGCCTAAAATTTTAGCAAGTATTGCAAAAGACCCATCCTGTAGCGCAGAACTTCCGGAAGGTTCTTACGAAAGAGGTCTTTTAGAGTTATATAAGAAAATCAGACCGGGCGAGCCATTATCTGTAGATAGTGCAGAAAGCCTGATTACAGCAATGTTCTTCGATCCAAGAAGATATGACCTTGCAAAGGTTGGACGTTATAAGTTCAACAAGAAGTTAATGCTTAGAAATCGTATTGCAGGTCAGACTCTTGCAGAAGATGTTGTGGATAAATCAACCGGTGAGATCCTTGCAGAAGCAGGAACCATCGTAACAAGAGAATTAGCAGATCAGATTCAGAATGCAGCAGTAGAGCATGTATTCATTCAAACAGAAACAAGAAATGTAAAAGTAATGTCTTCCATGATGGTTGATTTTGCCGCATATTGCAATATCGACAAGAAGGAAGTGGGAATTACAGAGCTTGTATACTACCCTGTATTAAAGAAGATTTTAGAAGAAAATCAGGGAGCAAGTGAAGAGGAATTAAAGGAAGAAATCAAGAAAAACATTCATGACTTGATTCCAAAGCACATTACAATCGAAGATATCCTTGCGTCCATCAACTACAATATGCATCTTGAGTATGGTATTGGAAATGATGATGATATCGACCACTTAGGAAACAGACGTATCAGAGCCGTTGGAGAATTGTTACAGAACCAGTACAGAATCGGTTTATCCAGATTGGAGAGAGTTGTACGTGAACGTATGACCACTCAGGATTTAGAGACCATTTCTCCACAGAGCTTAATTAACATCAAACCGGTTACAGCTGCGGTAAAAGAATTCTTTGGTTCTTCCCAGTTGTCCCAGTTCATGGATCAGAACAACCCACTTGGTGAGTTGACACATAAGAGACGTTTATCAGCACTTGGACCTGGTGGTCTTTCCAGAGACCGTGCCGGATTCGAGGTTCGAGATGTACACTATTCTCACTATGGAAGAATGTGTCCTATCGAGACACCGGAAGGTCCGAACATCGGATTGATCAACTCTCTTGCATCTTTCGCAAGAATTAATGAGTATGGATTTGTAGAAGCTCCATACCGTAAAATTGATAAAACAGATCCTAAGAATCCACGTGTCACAGACGAAGTTGTTTATATGACAGCGGATGAAGAGGATAATTACCATGTAGCACAGGCTAACGAGGCACTGGATGACGAAGGACACTTCAAGAGAAACAGTGTTTCCGGTCGTTACAGAGAGGAGACACAGGAGTACGAAAAGACCATGTTCGATTACATGGACGTATCTCCGCGTATGGTATTCTCTGTTGCTACCGCATTGATTCCGTTCTTGCAGAACGACGATGCGAACCGTGCTCTTATGGGATCCAACATGCAGCGTCAGGCGGTACCGCTTTTGACAACAGAGGCACCTGCAATCGGAACCGGAATGGAACCAAAGACTGCAGTAGACTCCGGCGTATGTGTGGTTGCAAAGAGAGCCGGAACCATTACACGTTCTACTTCAAAAGAAATTACTATGAAGTATGACGATGATGGAAGTGTAGAGAACTACGTACTTACCAAGTTCTCACGTAGTAACCAGTCCAACTGCTATAACCAGAAACCAATCGTATTCAAGGGCGACCATGTGGAAGCAGGGGAAGTTATCGCTGACGGACCATCCACATGCAACGGAGAACTTGCTCTTGGAAAGAACCCGTTGATCGGATTCATGACCTGGGAAGGTTATAACTACGAGGATGCTGTTTTACTTAGTGAGCGTTTGGTTCGTGATGATGTATATACCTCTGTTCATATTGAAGAATATGAAGCAGAATCCCGTGATACCAAATTAGGACCGGAAGAAATTACAAGAGATGTACCTGGTGTTGGTGATGACGCTCTGAAAGATTTGGACGAGCGCGGAATCATCCGTATCGGTGCAGAAGTTCGTGCCGGAGATATTTTGGTAGGTAAGGTAACTCCAAAGGGAGAAACAGAGCTTACCGCAGAAGAAAGACTTCTTCGCGCTATTTTCGGTGAAAAAGCAAGAGAAGTTCGTGATACATCCCTGAAGGTACCACATGGTGAATATGGTATCGTTGTGGATGCAAAAGTATTTACAAGAGAAAACGGTGACGAGTTAAGCCCTGGTGTAAACCAGTCTGTAAGAATTTACATCGCACAGAAGAGAAAGATCTCTGTGGGAGATAAAATGGCCGGTCGTCACGGTAACAAGGGTGTTGTCTCCAGAGTACTTCCGGTAGAAGATATGCCTTATCTTCCAAATGGACGTCCTTTGGATATCGTATTAAACCCACTTGGTGTGCCTTCCCGTATGAACATCGGACAGGTGCTTGAAATTCATTTGTCCTTAGCGGCAAAAGCACTTGGATTCAACATTGCAACACCGGTATTTGACGGTGCTAACGAGGTTGATATTCAGGACACCTTGGAACTTGCCAACGACTATGTAAATCTTCCGTTTGATGATGAAGAAGCAAAGGCAATGGCAGAAAAAGAAGGAACAGCTTACGATCCAAACAAAGCAACATTTACAAGCTTACACGGAGAAGAGTTGCTTCCGGAAGTTATGACATATTTATCAGAGAATCGTGACCATAGAAAACTTTGGAACGGAGTACCTCTTTCCAGAGACGGTAAGGTTCGCTTAAGAGATGGTAGAACAGGAGAATTCTTCGATAGTCCTGTAACCATTGGACACATGCATTATCTGAAATTGCATCACCTTGTTGATGATAAGATCCATGCACGTTCCACAGGTCCTTACTCCTTAGTAACACAGCAGCCACTGGGTGGAAAAGCTCAGTTCGGTGGACAGCGTTTCGGAGAGATGGAAGTTTGGGCACTGGAAGCTTATGGTGCCGCATATACACTTCAGGAAATCTTAACAGTGAAGTCCGATGACGTGGTTGGACGTGTTAAGACCTACGAAGCAATTATTAAGGGAGACAATATCCCTGAACCGGGAATCCCTGAGTCCTTCAAGGTATTATTGAAAGAACTTCAGTCCCTTGGTTTAGACGTTAACGTATTAGACGAAGACGGAAATGAAGTAGAACTTCTTGAATCCAGCGAGTACGGTAACACCAACCTCAATGCCATTATCGGAAACGATTCCGATTTTGCCTTTGAAAGTGCAGAATCCTTTGAGGCAGCAGGTTTTACCAGACAGGAATTCAATGAAAAGAATGAAATCGTAGACTCAGAAGTGGAAGAGGATTTTGACCCTACCAAGGATGTGGACATCCTCGCCGAAGATTCTTATGACGACGTAGACTAGGAAGGAGTATCACGATGCCAGAAGCAACAAATAAAGAAAAGCAGGAAGTGGTGACTTTTGATGCCATTAAAATTGGCTTAGCATCACCTGAGAAAATTTTAGAGTGGTCTCACGGAGAAGTTAAGAAGCCTGAGACAATTAACTATAGAACTTTAAAACCGGAAAAAGAAGGTTTATTCTGCGAAAAGATTTTCGGACCTAGCAAAGACTGGGAGTGCCATTGTGGAAAATATAAAAAGATTCGCTACAAGGGTGCGGTCTGTGATCGATGCGGCGTAGAAATTACCAAAGCAAGCGTTCGTAGAGAGCGTATGGGACATATCGGACTTGCAGCTCCGGTATCCCATATCTGGTATTTTAAAGGAATCCCAAGCAGAATGGGATTGATCTTGGATTTATCTCCAAGAGTACTTGAAAAAGTATTGTATTTTGCTTCATATATTGTACTTGATCCGGGGGATACAGGTTTAATGTACAAACAGGTATTATCCGAGGCAGAGTACCAGGAAGCAAGAACCAACTACGGAAGCGGATTCCGTGTTGGTATGGGTGCAGAATCTATTTTGGAACTGTTAAAAGCCATTGACCTTGACAAAGAGGCAGAGGAGTTAAAAGCAGGTCTGGAAGATGCATCCGGACAAAAGAGAGCAAGAATCATTAAGAGACTTGAAGTTGTAGAAGCCTTCAGAGAATCAGGAAACAAACCGGAATGGATGATCATGACCGTAGTTCCTGTAATCCCACCGGATTTACGTCCAATGGTACAGCTTGACGGAGGACGTTTTGCAACATCAGACTTAAATGACTTATATCGTAGAATTATCAACAGAAACAACCGTTTAAGAAGACTTCTTGAACTTGGCGCACCTGACATTATCGTTCGTAACGAAAAGAGAATGCTTCAGGAAGCTGTTGATGCTTTGATTGACAACGGAAGAAGAGGACGTCCTGTAACCGGACCTGGAAACAGAGCGTTAAAATCTCTTTCCGATATGTTAAAAGGTAAGTCCGGACGTTTCCGTCAGAACTTACTTGGAAAGCGTGTAGACTACTCCGGACGTTCCGTTATCGTTGTAGGACCGGAACTTAAAATTTACCAGTGTGGTCTGCCAAAAGAAATGGCAATTGAATTGTTCAAACCATTTGTAATGAAAGAATTGGTAGCTAACGGAACCGCTCATAACATCAAGAGTGCAAAGAAGATGGTAGAGCGTGTACAGCCGGAAGTTTGGGATGTACTGGAAGATGTAATCAAAGAACATCCGGTAATGTTAAACCGTGCCCCTACACTGCATAGACTTGGAATCCAGGCATTCGAGCCGATTCTGGTCGAAGGTAAAGCCATTAAGCTTCACCCACTTGTATGTACCGCATACAATGCCGACTTCGACGGAGACCAGATGGCTGTCCATCTTCCATTATCCATGGAAGCACAGGCAGAATGTAGATTCTTACTGCTGTCACCAAACAACCTGTTAAAACCATCTGACGGAGGCCCGGTAGCGGTACCTTCACAGGATATGGTTCTTGGTATTTACTATTTAACCATGGGACGTACAGCAGACAAGCAGCTTACCGATAAAACAATCAACAAAGCTGACTACAAGAAATATGACTCCATGGACGCTGTTTTAGCAGCACTTCGCAATGAAAACAGAAGTGAAGCATTGGATGAGAACGAATTGATTGTATACTCACCGGACGGCATAGAAAGCCATGAAGTTGTATGTACCGCAAGAGAGTTGATGGGACCTTATTTTGGAAGCACCAACAAAGCCATTCTTGCATACGAAAACGGTGGAATCACACTTCATCAGAAAATTCACGTTAAGAGAAGCTACGAAGATGAAGAGGGTGTATGCCACGAAGGAATTATTGAAACAACCTTAGGACGTTTGATTTTCAACGAAATCATTCCACAGGACCTTGGATTTGTAGACAGAAGCGAAGAAAAACTTTTATCTGATGCAAAGAAGAACGGCTGGAGTGAGGAAGAAATCGAAAAAGAGAGAATTCATAGAAATATTGTTCTTGAAATCGATTTCCACGTAGGAAAGAAACAGTTAAAACAGATTCTTGAAAAAGTTATTAACATTCATGGTGCAACAAAGACCGCTGAAGTATTGGATGATATTAAGGCTATGGGATACGGATATTCCACAAGAGCAGCACTTACTGTATCAATTTCCGATATGACCGTGCCTGCTAAGAAGCCTGAGTTAATTGAAAACGCACAGGATACCGTAGATAAGATTGCAAAGAACTTCAAACGTGGTCTTATTACAGAAGAAGAGCGTTACAAAGAAGTTGTTGAAACCTGGAAGAATACGGACGAGATTTTGACTCATGAGCTGTTGACAGGACTTGATAAATATAACAACATCTTTATGATGGCTGACTCCGGAGCCCGTGGTTCCGATAAGCAGATCAAACAGCTTGCCGGAATGCGTGGATTGATGGCGGATACAACCGGTAGAACCATCGAGTTGCCTATTAAATCCAACTTCCGTGAGGGACTTGACGTATTGGAGTACTTTATGTCAGCCCATGGAGCTCGTAAGGGATTATCCGATACCGCTCTTCGTACAGCCGATTCCGGATACTTAACAAGACGTCTTGTAGACGTATCTCAGGAATTGATTATTCGTGAAAGAGATTGTAAGAAGGCCGGAAAACCAATTCCTGGTATGTATGTGGAAGCATTCATGGAAGGAAAAGAAGAGGTTGAAGGACTTCAGGAACGTATTACAGGTCGTATCATTTGTAACGATATTAAAGATGCAGAAGGAAACGTACTTGTAAAAGCCAACCATATGGTTACACCAAGAAGAGCAGAGCTCATTATGAAAAAAGGTGTGGACGAGAACGGACATCCATTTATCGACGAAGACGGAAAACCAATCCGCTCCGCAAAAATTAAAATCCGTACCATCCTTACCTGTCGTAGCCATAACGGTGTGTGTGCAAAATGTTACGGAACCAACATGGCAACCGGACAGATTGTACAGGTTGGTGAAGCAATCGGTATTATCGCTGCGCAGTCCATCGGTGAACCTGGTACACAGTTGACCATGCGTACATTCCATACCGGAGGTGTTGCCGGTAACGATATCACACAAGGTCTTCCTCGTGTGGAGGAGTTATTTGAGGCAAGAAAACCTAAGGGACTTGCAATTATTACAGAGATTGCCGGTACAGCAGAAATTAAAGACACCAAGAAGAAACGTGAAGTTGTTGTTACCAATAAAGAAACCGGAGAGTCAAAGGCATACTTAATTCCTTACGGATCAAGAATCAAGATTCTTGACGGAACAGAACTTGAGGCCGGAGATGAACTTACCGAAGGTAGTGTATATCCACACGATATCATTAAGATTAAAGGTACTCGTGCGGTTCAGGATTACATGCTTCGTGAAGTACAGCGTGTATACAGACTCCAGGGTGTAGAAATCAACGATAAGCATATCGAAGTAATTGTACGTCAGATGCTTAAGAAAGTTCGTATTGACGATCCGGGAGATACAGAGTTCTTAACAGGATCTTTGGTAGACTTCCTTGACTTTGAAGACACCAACGAAGAACTGGAAGAAGAAGGCAAAGTGCCTGCAGAAGGAACAAGAGTGGTACTTGGTATTACAAAGGCAGCTCTTGCAACCAACTCCTTCTTATCAGCGGCATCCTTCCAGGAGACCACAAAGGTTCTTACAGAGGCTGCAATCAGAGGAAAAGTCGATCCATTGATCGGTTTGAAGGAAAACGTATTGATTGGTAAGTTAATTCCTGCAGGAACAGGTATGAAGAGATATCGTAACCTTGTTCTTGATACCGACGAAGAAATTCGTCAGGCAAAAGAGGCTCAGATTCGTCAGGCAAAAGAAGCAGAAGCCGTGGACAGTCTTGACAGCCTTGACAAGGATTCCGTAGAGATGGACGGAAGCATTGATCTTTCCGACTACATCAAAACAGACCTTGATTAATTAAAAGCATAGAATTATAAAACAGTGGTTGCCCCGAGTTTTTTATTTGGAGCAATCGCTGTTTTTTCATACAAAGAACTTGACATGAAAAGGAAAGGCTCGTATAATGATTTAGCGTGCATGATTAGGATTACAGAAAATCCGGTTGTGCCTATAGAAATAAAACAGGAGGTGAAATTAATGCCAACATTCAACCAGTTAGTAAGAAAAGGAAGACAGACATCTGTAAAGAAGTCTACAGCACCTGCACTTCAGAAAGGATTTAACTCCTTACAGAAGAAAGCTACAAACACATCTTCTCCTCAGAAGCGTGGAGTTTGTACAGCAGTAAAGACTGCTACTCCTAAGAAACCTAACTCAGCTCTTAGAAAGATCGCCAGAGTACGTCTTTCCAACGGAATCGAAGTAACAAGCTACATTCCAGGAGAGGGCCACAACTTACAGGAACATAGTGTTGTTCTTATTAGAGGTGGACGTGTTAAGGATTTACCAGGTACACGTTATCATATCGTACGTGGTACTTTAGATACAGCAGGTGTTGCTAACAGACGCCAGGCTCGTTCTAAATACGGCGCTAAGAAACCAAAGGCTTCTAAATAATTAGATAAGTCAACAGAAACAAAGAGTATTATCACTTAGAACTATGGTAAGTGTTGGAATGAGTTTCATCATTGATATAATTCCGCACGAACACACCGTAAATGACATGTGAGTACCGATGAATTAATTCAAATAATTAAGGAGGGAAGTATCGTGCCACGTAAAGGACATACTACTAAAAGAGAAGTATTAGCAGATCCAATGTACGACAACAAAGTGGTTACCAAGCTTATCAACAACATTATGCTTGATGGTAAGAAAGGTGTAGCACAGAAGATCGTATACGGAGCATTCGAGAGAATTGCAGAGTCAGCTGACAAGCCAGCTCTTGAAGTATTCGAAGAGGCAATGAACAACATCATGCCTGTATTAGAAGTAAAAGCAAGACGTATCGGTGGAGCAACCTATCAGGTACCTATCGAGGTAAGACCGGACAGACGTCAGGCCTTAGCACTTCGTTGGTTAACAATGTTCTCCCGCAAGAGAGGCGAGAAGACCATGGAAGAAAGACTTGCAAACGAGATTTTAGATGCAGCTAACAACACAGGTGCATCTGTAAAGAGAAAAGAAGATATGCACAAGATGGCAGAAGCAAACAGAGCATTCTCCCATTACAGATTCTAAGCTTTTTGCGGCTTAGGTGCATTTATTTAGCAATTTAAGGAGGAAAATCCCTTGGCTGGAAGAGAATATCCATTAGAGAGAACCAGAAATATTGGAATTATGGCTCATATCGATGCTGGTAAGACAACATTAACAGAGCGTATCCTTTATTATACTGGTGTAAACTATAAAATCGGAGATACTCATGAAGGTACTGCAACCATGGACTGGATGGAGCAGGAACAGGAAAGAGGTATCACAATCACTTCAGCTGATACAACTTGTCACTGGACCGAGCAGGAACAGTGCAAGCCAAAGATGGGTGCTTTGGAGCATCGTATTAACATTATCGATACTCCGGGACACGTTGACTTTACTGTAGAAGTTGAGCGTTCACTTCGTGTACTTGACGGAGCCGTTGGTGTATTCTGCGCGAAAGGTGGAGTTGAGCCACAGTCAGAGAACGTTTGGCGTCAGGCTGATACATACAATGTACCACGTATGGCATTCATCAATAAGATGGATATCCTTGGTGCAAACTTCTACGGAGCTGTTGATCAGATCCGTGAAAGATTAGGAAAGAATGCAGTTGTTTTACAGTTACCAATCGGTAAAGAAGACGACTTCAAAGGTATCATCGATTTATTCGAGATGCAGGCATATATCTATAACGATGATAAGGGTGATGACATCTCCATCACAGACATCCCTGATGATATGAAGGATGATGCAGAACTTTATCATACAGAGTTAGTAGAAAAGATTTGCGAACTTGATGACGATCTTATGATGCAGTACTTAGAGGGTGAAGAACCATCTATCGATGACATGAAGAAAGCATTAAGAAAAGCAACTTGTGAATGTACAGCAGTTCCTGTATGTTGTGGATCAGCATATAGAAACAAAGGTGTACAGAAGTTATTGGATGCAATCATTGATTACATGCCGGCTCCAACAGACATCCCTGCTATCAAGGGTGTTGATATGGAAGGAAATGAAATCGAAAGACATTCTTCCGATGACGAACCATTCGCAGCTTTAGCATTTAAGATTATGACTGACCCATTCGTAGGTAAGTTAGCATTCTTCCGTGTATATTCCGGAACAATGAACTCCGGTTCTTACGTTTTAAATGCTACAAAAGATAAGAAGGAACGTGTAGGACGTATTCTTCAGATGCATGCAAACCACAGACAGGAACTTGATAAAGTATACTCCGGTGATATTGCAGCAGCAGTTGGATTTAAGAACACAGGTACAGGTGATACAATCTGTGATGACCAGCACCCGGTAATTCTTGAGTCCATGGAATTCCCAGAGCCGGTTATCGAGCTTGCTATCGAGCCTAAGACTAAGGCTGGACAGGGCAAGATGGGTGAAGCTTTAGCAAAACTTGCTGAAGAAGATCCAACATTCCGTGCTCATACAGATCAGGAAACAGGACAGACAATCATCGCAGGTATGGGTGAGTTACATCTTGAAATCATCGTTGACCGTTTGTTACGTGAGTTCAAGGTAGAAGCTAACGTAGGTGCTCCTCAGGTAGCTTACAAAGAAACCTTCACAAAACCTGTTGATGTTGATAGTAAATACGCAAAACAGTCCGGTGGACGTGGACAGTACGGACACTGTAAAGTTCGTTTCGAGCCTATGGATGCCAACGGAGAAGAGTTATTCAAATTCGATTCCGAAATCGTTGGTGGTGCTATTCCTAAGGAATACATCCCAGCTGTTGGTGAAGGTATTGAAGAAGCAACTCAGTCCGGTATCCTTGCAGGATTCCCTGTAGTAGGTGTACACGCTACCGTATATGATGGTTCTTACCATGAAGTCGATTCATCCGAAATGGCATTCCATATTGCCGGATCCATGGCATTCAAAGATGCTATGTCTAAGGCATCTCCAATCTTACTTGAGCCAATCATGAAGGTTGAAGTTACTATGCCGGAAGAATACATGGGAGATGTTATCGGTGATATCAACTCTCGTCGTGGACGTATCGAAGGTATGGACGATCTTGGCGGCGGTAAGATTGTACATGGTTATGTACCGCTTGCAGAAATGTTTGGATACTCAACAGACTTACGTTCCAGAACACAGGGACGTGGTAACTATTCTATGTTCTTCGAGAAGTATGAACCGGTACCAAAGTCTGTACAGGAAAAAATCATTTCATCCGTTGGAAAGTAGAGAAATCTACTTGAAAATATGCTATTTGTTGAGTATAATTACGAATAGTGACAGATTTTTATTGAAAGAATTTTATTACCCAAATAGGGGATAACATTTTAAGGAGGACGTATCAAATGGCAAAGGCTAAATTTGAGAGAAACAAACCACATTGTAATATCGGAACCATCGGTCACGTAGACCATGGTAAGACAACTTTAACAGCAGCTGTCACAAAGGTTTTATCTGAAAGAGTTGATGGAAACGCAAAAGTAGATTTCGAGAACATCGATAAAGCTCCGGAAGAGCGTGAAAGAGGTATCACAATTTCTACAGCTCACGTTGAGTATCAGACAGATAAGAGACACTATGCACACGTTGACTGCCCAGGACATGCTGACTATGTAAAGAACATGATTACAGGTGCTGCACAGATGGACGGAGCTATCTTAGTAGTAGCTGCAACTGACGGTGTTATGGCTCAGACTAAAGAGCACATCTTACTTTCCCGTCAGGTAGGTGTACCTTATATCGTTGTATTCTTAAACAAATGTGATATGGTAGATGACGATGAGTTAATCGAACTCGTTGAAATGGAAGTTACTGAACAGCTTGAAGAGTACGGATTCAATGATTGTCCAATCGTTAAGGGATCTGCTCTTAAAGCTCTTGAAGATCCTAACGGTGAGTGGGGCGACAAGATCATGGAATTAATGAGCACAGTTGATGATTATATTCCAGATCCAGAGCGTGATACAGATAAGCCATTCTTAATGCCTGTAGAGGACGTATTCACAATCACAGGTCGTGGTACTGTTGCTACCGGTAGAGTAGAGCGTGGAACACTTCACTTAAACGATCCACTTGAGATTTTAGGTGTTAAAGATTCCGTAGGAAGCACTGTTGTAACAGGTATCGAAATGTTCCGTAAACAGTTAGACGAAGCTATGGCTGGAGATAACATCGGAGCTCTTCTTCGTGGTGTTAACCGTGACGAAATCGTTCGTGGACAGGTTCTTGCTAAACCAGGTACTGTTACTTGCCACAGCAAATTCACAGCTCAGGTTTACGTTTTAACTAAAGATGAAGGTGGTCGTCATACTCCATTCTTCAACAACTATCGTCCACAGTTCTACTTCAGAACAACTGACGTAACAGGTGTTTGTAACTTACCAGCAGGTACAGAAATGTGTATGCCTGGAGACAACATCGAAATGACTATCGAACTTATCCATCCAGTAGCTATGGAGCAGGGTCTTACTTTCGCTATCCGTGAAGGTGGACGTACAGTAGGTTCCGGTAGAGTTGCTACTATCATCGAGTAATCACTTGTTGATAGTTCAATAATCTAGTATTTATAAGCCCTTCGAGGAATTCCTCGAAGGGCTTTTTTACATCTTAGGGGAAATATTGTACAATAAGATATAAAAAAGTATAGTTAAAAGGGAGTGGATTTCATGAAAGAAAACTGGTTTTGGTGGTATATGTTGGTATGTAATTGCATCATTCCCATGCTAATGATTGTGCTTGGAAGATGGATGTGGAAGCATTACCCGAAAAAAATCAATGGACTTATGGGATATCGAACCAAGAGATCCATGAAGAATGAAGAAACCTGGAGATTTGGAAATCAGTATTGCGGACAATTGTGGTACAAACTGGGACTGATTATGGTAGTACCCTCTATATTAATATTAGTACCTTTCAGAGCAAGTACGGACAATACCATTGGAATAGTCAGCTTAGTTTTAAATGTGATACAATTGTTGGTTTTGGTGGGATGTATCATACCAACCGAAAAGGCGTTAAAGAAGCAGTTTCCGGACTTCTAAAAAGAACAAGAAAATACATAAATTGCTCTAAAGATTTTGTGGTAAGTAACCGATAAGGCTTTAACGAGATAAAAAATATAAATGCATTGATCAAAAAGGATTTTGCACTTTTTCGCGCTAAAAGGCGTGAAGAAAGGAGGGACATTATGGGATATTCCATCGATGCAACCAGATTTCTTCATCGGTATGAGGCGTACCGATTACCGGAGGAAGCTGGAATATCCAAAGAGAATCGGTTGCCGCAGGTGACGGAGAAGAAAGATGGCAAGGACGAAGAAAATCCATTGATTTTAACGGAAAAAGCGAAGAAATTAATGGAAAAAGACAGGGAACTTTATAGTTCCACCATGATGCTGCAACAGCAGCAAAATTCGGCCAGACAGGAAGATGAAGCCATGAAGAAGTATGTGAAGGATTTGGATAAGATTATGAAGGTATTTCGAAATATGGCAAAAGGGGATCTGGTATCCCCGGCAGATGAAAAGAAGCTGATGGATTATAATATGGAATTATACGAAGCAGCAAAAATGGCCCAGACCATCGCCAGAAATGAGAAATCAGAGGCCCACGATTCAGAGTGGGACCCGGAGGAAGAGGATGCTTACAAAGAGCTGTCGGAAGGCTTGAGGAGTGAGGGCGAAGAAATGCGCAAGGAGTATCCGGATCGCATGTCAGAGTTTTCAGAGATGCAAAAGAGTAACATAGTAGAAGTGGATATCAGTGTATAATGACTATTTACAGGGAGGTAATGGATTATGGAAATGAATACAAATGGAGTTGTAGCAAGCAATTATACCAAAGATTATAATAACAAGGTAAAAAATACCACGGCGAATTCCAGAACCATTGGAGAACCGCAGCTGTCTGAGGAAGCACAAAAGTACTACGATCAATTGAAAAAGAAATTTTCCAATTACGATTTTGTTTTGGTAAGTAAAGACCAGATCGAATATGCCAAGGCGAATATTGGAAAATACGCCGGTGGAGCCAAGACCGCAGTATTAATCGATGAGGAAAAAATTGAACGTATGGCCACCGACGAGGAATATCGAAAGAAATACGAGGGTATTTTAAGCGGAGCAGCCAACCAGATTGCACAGGTAAAAAGTGGAAT
>JAILCP010000063.1 GCA_024680055.1 Lachnospiraceae bacterium
CCGCTTCCCGGGCCGCCGCCACCGTGTGGGGTTGCAAATGTCTTATGTAAGTTCAGATGAACCACATCAAATCCCATGTCACCCGGTCTTACCTGTCCCATAATGGCATTCAGGTTGGCTCCGTCATAGTAGCAAAGTCCACCTGCACTGTGGATAATCTCTGTGATTTCCAAAATATTCTTATCAAAAATACCTACGGTATTTGGATTTGTAAGCATCAGTCCTGCGGTGTCATCTCCCACTGCAGCACGAAGCGCATCAAGGTCCACACATCCGTCTTCTCCGGATGGCACATTGACAATATCAAAACCTGCCATAGCTGCGGATGCCGGATTGGTTCCGTGTGCAGAATCCGGAACAATAATCTTTGTTCTCTTATCGTCCTTATTTGCCTTATGATATGCTTTAATCAAAAGCAATCCGGTAAACTCACCGTGAGCACCTGCTGCAGGCTGCAATGTAAATGCATCCATACCGGTGATTTCTCCAAGGTCTTTCTGTAAAGTATACATTACTTCCAGATTTCCCTGAACCGCTTCAATTGGAGCCAGTGGATGGGAAGCTGTAAATTCCTTTAATGCTGCCATCTCTTCGTCAATTTTGGGATTGTATTTCATGGTACAAGAGCCAAGAGGATAAAATCCGTCGTTGACACCATGGGTTCTCTTTGCCAATCCTGTATAATGACGGCTAAGTTCTGTTTCAGAAACATGTGGCATATGCATTTCTTTTGTTCGCTTTGGCGCATCCAGAGTCACTTCTTTTACATCACATTCCGGTAAAAGAGAAAGGCCACGTCCTTCTTTTCCCAATTCAAAAATCAGATCCATTATGCCTGTACCTCCTTTACAACAGCAATGACTTCGTCCATCTGAGCCTTGGTGTTCTTCTCTGTGGTACACCAAAGAATTTCGTTCTCAGAAATCGGAAGACCTGCCAGAATTCCTTTTTCCCCTAAGGCGTCTACGATTTTTTCCGCAGGCACCTTGGTGGTTGTTACAAATTCATGGAAGAATTCGCCCTGATAGGTCTTTGTAAGACCGGCTTTTTCAAGTCCTTCCTGAAGGTAATGTGCTTTGCTTACACATTGATTTGCAACATTGATCAGTCCCTCTTTTCCCATTGCTGCCATGTAAACTGCAACGGTCATGGCACAAAGTGCCTCATTGGAACAGATATTGGAACTTGCTTTTTCTCTTCTGATATGCTGTTCTCTTGCCTGAAGTGTTAAAACATAGGCTCTGTTTCCCAGATCATCCTTGGTTTCACCAACGATTCTTCCCGGAAGTTTTCTCATCATGGCAGAGGTACATGCCATAAATCCAATGTAAGGTCCGCCAAAAGAAATCGGTAAACCAAGTGGCTGTCCTTCTCCCACAACCACATCTGCACCGGCTTCTGCCGGAGTTTCCAAAATGGTCAAAGCAAACGGATTGCAGGATACAATTGCTTTTGCCCCTGCGTCATGGGCAACTTCCACTGCTTTTCTCACATCTTCCAACTGTCCGTAATAATTCGGCTGAGACACCAAAAGACATGCTGCATCGCATCCTTTTAACATCTCTGCTGCCTTATCATAATCGGTCAAACCGTCTTTTTTTGGTACAACAACCACGTCGCTTCCGCATCCAAAGGCATAGGTCTTGATCACTTCAATGGTCTTTGGATCTACGGTTTCAGATACCACGTAGGTTTTTCTCTTTCTGTCTTTACACATTGCACAGCCTTCTGCTGCCGCTGTGGATCCGTCATATACGGAAGCATTGGCAACGTCCATACCGGTCAACTGACAAATCATGGTCTGGTATTCAAAAATGGACTGTAAAATACCCTGGCTGATTTCCGCCTGATATGGTGTATAAGCTGTTACAAACTCTTCTTTACTTGTAATTTGTTTTACTACGGAAGGAATGTAGTGATCGTAAGATCCTGCACCTCTGAAAATGCTGCGGTAAGTGACGTTCTTTGCAGCCATTTTTTCCAGAATGTCTCTGGTTTCAAACTCGCTTTTTCCTTCCGGAATATTCAGTTCTTTTTCTAAACGAACGGACTGTGGAATAACGCTGAACATATCATCAAAGCTCTTATAGCCGATTTCTTTCAGCATTTCCTCCCGTTCGGCTTTGGTATTTGGTACATAACTACCCATAACTACAATTCCGCCTTTCTCTACTTATTACTCGTTAGCACAGTGTGCATCATAGTCCTCTGCAGATAAAAGCTCCTCTTTTGCAGTTACGTTCTTTACTTTTACAAACCATGCATCGTATGGTGTTTCATTGATTGCTGCAGGATTGTCCATTAATTCTTCGTTCACTTCCACAACTTCTCCTGTAACAGGTGAGAACACATCGGAAACGGCCTTTACAGACTCAACATCTGCAAATGCTTCTCCTGCTTCGATTTCATCTCCTTCTTCCGGAAGATTTACGAAAACCAAGTCTCCAAGTTCTTTCTGAGCGTAGTCTGT
>JAILCP010000074.1 GCA_024680055.1 Lachnospiraceae bacterium
AGAAATCCCGATGCATTTAGCCCGGGGCAGATAAGGGTATAAGCAACGAAACTGAGAGAAATAAGAAATCCCGATGCACTTAACCCGGGGCAGATAAGGGTATAAGCAACGAAACTGAGAGAAATGAGAAATCCCGATGCCCTTAACCCGGGGCAGATAAGGGTATAAGCAACGAAACTGAGAAAAATAAGAAATCCCGATGCATTTAACCCGGGATAGATAAGGGTATAAGCAACGAAATTGAGAGAAATAAGAAATCCCGATGCACTTAACCTGGGGCAGATAAGCAAACAAGCAACGAGAATGAAAAAAATGATAATGTCCGATGCAAATGCTATAATCCAGACACCAATCCAGGCACTAATTCAGATGCCCTGATATCATATTACATTGGAAATACCCAAAATGTAAATCCCGATGTACAACGCCAAATAAAAATCCCTCCGACATTCAATAACCCCCCGGCCCGGTCCAACACCATCCACCACCCCCCTAAAAATAAGTGTTTTCATTTACAATAAAGTAGTGTATAATCAATTAGTTGTAGTTTCGAAAGATATAATGGGAGGAGAATGATCCATGAAATGGAAAGAGTATACCATTCAAACAACCACCGCAGCAGAGGAATTAGTATGTAATATGCTGATTGAACAGGGAATTGAAAGTGTGGAGATAATTGATAATGTGCCTTTGACGGAAAAAGAAGTAGAGGAAATGTACATTGATATTGTGGCCAAGCTTCCAACAGATGATGGAAAAGGAGCAGTGCGTTTCTATCTGGAAGAAGAGGCGGATCAGGAAAAGATGCTTTCAAAAGTGCGGGAAGGCTTGAAGGAGCTGGCAGATTTTATGGATATCGGTGAAGGAACAATCGAAGAGTCAGAAACTGAGGATGAGGACTGGATTAATAACTGGAAAGAATTCTTCAAACCATTCTATTTAGATGATATATTAATAAAACCAAGTTGGGAACAGGTGCCGGAGGGCGCAGAGTATCGGGCATTGATTGAGATTGACCCGGGAACTTCTTTTGGTACGGGACAGCATGAGACAACCAAACTTTGTATCCGCGGATTGGAAAAATACATGAAGCAGGGAGAAAAGGTGCTGGATCTTGGTACAGGAAGCGGAATTCTTTCTGTGATAGCGTTAAAACTTGGAGCAGGACATACGGTGGGAACCGATATTGATCCGATTTGTATGGACGCAACCAAAGATAATATGGAAATGAACCATATTGGAGATGACCAATATGAGGTTATGGTAGGTAACCTGATTGATGATAAACAGCTGCAGGAAAAAGTGGGCAAGGATTGCTATGAGGTTGTTTTGGCCAATATTCTGGCGGATGTAATTATACCGATGGCCCCGGCAGCTTATGAAACTGTGAAACCGGGAGGATATTTTATTACTTCCGGAATCATAGACTTTAAAGAAGAATCGGTAAAACAGGCGCTGGTAGACGCCGGTTTTGAAATTGTAGAAGTAAACCACATGGGCGAGTGGGTAGGAATCATCGCGCGAAAATAATATGTATCAGTTTTTTGTAAAAGAGCAACAAATCAGCGAACAAAAAGTATATATCGAAGGAAATGATTACAACCACTTAAAAAATGTGGTGCGTATGAAAGTGGGAGAAACCTTCCGTGTAAGCACTTTAGACAGTAATAAAAACTATATGTGCAGCCTAAAGGGCTTTGAAAATGAACGGGCCGTGGGAGAGATTTTGTCAGAAGATGAAAGCGGAACCGAGCTAAAAGGCAGCATCGTGCTGTTTCAGGGACTGCCGAAGGGCGATAAAATGGAGTTGATCATCCAAAAAGCAGTGGAACTTGGGGTTCATGAAATCGTGCCGGTGCGCATGAAAAATTGCGTGGTGAAGCTGGATGAGAAAAAGGCAAAGGCAAAAGTGGCAAGATGGAACGCCATATCCCTTGCGGCAGCAAAGCAATCAAAGCGAAGTCTGGTGCCTACAGTGCATGAGGTGGTAAGCCTAAAAGAGGCAATGGAACTTGGCAAAAGCAATGAAATCAATCTTGTTCCTTACGAGAATGAAGAGGGAATTCAAGGAAGTAAAAATGTGCTTTCACAGATTGAGCCACAGCATGCGGTAGGAATTTTTATTGGACCGGAGGGCGGCTTCGATGAAGAGGAAATAACATTATTAAGAACAAAAATGCAAACCATAAGTCTCGGAAAACGAATTTTGAGAACAGAGACAGCTGCCATAACAGCCATGGCTCTGGTAATGATGCAGATGGAGGAATAAATGCAGGTATATTTAGACAACAGTGCTACAACAAAAGTTAGCCCGGGTGTTGTAGAAATTATGACAAAAGCAATGACGGAAGATTACGGAAATCCATCTTCACTTCATAATATGGGCTTATACGCAGAAAATTACATAAAAAAGGCAAAAGAGCAGATTGCAAAGACGTTGCACTGTGAGGAGAAAGAACTACTTTTTACCTCATGCGGAACGGAGTCAGACAATCTGGCGATTATTGGAAGTGCCATGGCTTATCAGCGTAGCGGTAAGCATATTATTACAACAAAAATCGAGCATCCTGCTGTGGGAAGCACCATGAAATACCTGGAAGAGCTGGGTTTTGAGGTGACTTACCTGGACGTGGATCAGGATGGAATTATTGACCTGAAACAGCTGGAGGATGCCATAAGAGAAGATACTATTTTGGTGTCAGTGATGTATGTAAACAATGAAATCGGAGCAGTGGAACCAATTGCCAAAATTGGGGCACTGATCAAAGAAAAGAACCCGGCCACCTTGTTTCATGTGGATGCCATTCAGGCCTACGGAAAGTTCAGAATTTATCCAAAGCAGGATAAAATCGATCTTTTGGCAGTCAGCGGCCATAAAATCCATGGACCAAAGGGTGTTGGATTTTTGTATGTAAAAGATAAAACAAAATTAAAACCAATCATTCACGGCGGCGGTCACCAGAGAGGACTGCGTTCCGGTACGGAAAATGTGCCGGGAGTGGCGGGACTTGGACAGGCCTGTGAAGATATTTATAAAAACTTCGATGAGAATATCCAGAAGATGTACGACTTAAGGGATTATTTTATCGGTAGATTACAGGAAATAGAGGGCGTGTCTGTCAATGGAAAAACCACCCATGAAAATGCGCCACACATTATCAGCGTCAGCGTGCCGGGAGTTCGTAGCGAGGTACTTTTGCACACCCTGGAGGAAAAAGGAATCTATGTATCCGCAGGTTCCGCCTGCTCATCCAACAAACCGGCAATCAGTGCCACATTAAAGGCCATAGGCCTATCAAAGGATAAGCTGGAATCAACGGTTCGAATCAGTATGTGTGAAAACAATACAAAAGAAGAAGTGGATTACACATGCGATGTGTTAAAAGAAGTGATTCCGGTATTAACAAGATTTGTCAGGAGGTAAGACATGTATCAGTCATTTTTGATAAAATACGGCGAAATAGCAATTAAAGGAAAAAATAGACATCTTTTTGAAGATGCCTTGTGTAAACATATTGCCCATGCATTGAAACCGGTGGATGGAGAATTTGAAATCTGGAAAGAGCAGGGAAGAATTTATGTGGACGCCAAGGGCGACTACGATTATGAACATGCCATTGCTGCAATGACCAAGGTTTTTGGCGTTGTGGGAGTGTGTCCTCTTGTTCAGGTGGAAGATGAAGGCTATGAGAAACTGGTGGAAGAGGTGATTTCCCATTTGAAAGAGGTTTATGGGGAAAAAGAGATGACCTTTAAGGTGGTTTCAAGAAGAGCAAGAAAAAATTACCCAATGAATTCCAATGAAATCAACATGGATATGGGAGAAAAGATTTTGGATGCTTTCCCAAATATGAAGGTGGATGTGCATCATCCGGACATCTATGTAAACATAGAGATTCGTCAGAAAATCAATATTTACACAGAAAATATTCCGGGTCCTGGCGGAATGCCGGTGGGAAGTAACGGAAAAGCCATGCTGCTTTTATCCGGTGGTATTGACAGCCCGGTTGCAGGTTATATGATTGCAAAACGAGGAGTCAGCCTTGAGGCAACCTATTTCCATGCGCCGCCATATACCTCAGAGAGAGCAAAACAAAAGGTTATCGATCTTGCAGCCATTGTGGCAAGATACAGTGGACCGATTAAATTGAATGTGG
Source organism: Lachnospiraceae bacterium (assembly GCA_024680055.1). Taxonomy (GTDB): domain Bacteria; phylum Bacillota; class Clostridia; order Lachnospirales; family Lachnospiraceae; genus XBB1006. The sequence continues at coordinate 4,158 of JAILCP010000074.1, forward strand.
TGAATTTTACCGATATTCAGCTATACATCTATGAGAAATGCCCGCATGATGAGTTAACCATTATTATGCGTCGTTATATGATGAAAATTGCAGAACATTTTGCAAAAGAAAATAATTGTCTTGGATTAATTACAGGAGAGAGTATTGGACAGGTCGCAAGTCAGACCATGCAGTCTTTGGCCGCAACCAACGATGTCTGTACCCTTCCGGTGTACAGACCGCTTATTGGTTTTGATAAACAGGAAATTGTAGATGTATCAGAAAAAATCGATACCTATGAGACATCCATTCTTCCGTACGAGGATTGTTGTACCATCTTTGTGGCAAAACATCCTGTGACCAAGCCAAACCTCAACATTATTAAACGTTCAGAGACCAACTTGGCGGAAAAAATCGATGAAATGGTGGAAACAGCCATAAATACCACAGAAACCATTATGGTAGAAGCAAAATAGTTACTCCTGAAGATATGGTTTCAGTGCATTTAAAATTTCATCCAGGTGCTGATCGTTTTCGATGATCAGTTCTACCGGTTTGGAGATATCCAAACTGAAAATGCCCATAATGGATGTAGGATCCACGATAAAACGTCCGGATTTTAAACGAAAACTGTTTTCGGAACTGTAATTGGAAACAATACCGCAAAAAGTTTTGATGTCATCCATAGAGTTAAAGGTAATAAATACTGATTTCATAAAATCACCTCATAAATAATTATACTTTAGCTTATTTTATCATTTTAAGGAAAACCATGTCAATAAAGGGAAAAGGATTTGAGAAGAGAGATAAAAATGAAAAAAGCAGCATTACATAATTTAGGTTGTAAAGTAAATGCATACGAAACAGAAGCCATGCAGGAAATGCTGGTGCAAAACGGTTATGAAATCGTGGATTTTCATGATCAGGCCGATGTTTATGTAATAAATACCTGTTCTGTAACCAACATTGCAGACAGAAAATCAAGACAGATGATTCATCAGGCAAAAAAGAGAAATCCAAAAGCAGCCGTGGTGGCGGCAGGATGCTATGTGCAGACAAGCCCGGAGAAAGCTGCAGTGGATGAGTCCATCGACATTGTGATTGGTAACAACCAAAAGCATCGCCTGGTGGAACTGTTGGATGAGTTTTTTGGTACAAACAAAAAGGTGCAGAATGTACCGGACATTAACAACGATAAAGAGTATGAAGCCCTTGTTATGGCAAAAACAGCCGAGCACACCAGAGCTTTTGTGAAGGTGCAGGACGGATGTAACCAGTTTTGTACCTACTGTATTATTCCTTATGCAAGGGGAAGAATCCGAAGCAGAGCTTTTCAGGATGTGATGGATGAAATTACCACCCTTGCTAAAAACGGATATCAGGAAGTGGTGCTTACGGGTATTCACTTAAGCTCCTACGGAAAAGACATAGGATGCCATTTGATCGATTTAATTGAGGGAGTTGCAACCATTGACGGAATCAAAAGAATCCGTCTTGGATCATTGGAACCGGGCATTATTACTGAGGAGTTTGCAAAGAGAATGAGCGCTCTTGATAAAATGTGCCCACATTTTCATCTGTCTTTACAAAGCGGTTGCAATGAAACCTTAAAACGAATGAACCGCCACTACAGTGCGGAAGAATTTTTGGAAAAATGTCATATTTTGAGAACCTATTTTGACCACCCGGCCATTACCACCGATGTGATTGTGGGATTCCCGGGAGAGACAGAAGAGGAATTTGAAATCACCAGGGCATTTTTACAGAAGGTGGATTTTTACGAAGTTCATCTTTTCAAATACTCCAAACGTCAGGGAACCCCTGCAGCCACCATGGACCATCAGCTGACAGAGGGGCAGAAGGCAGAAAGAAGTCATATTCTTTCTCAGGACTTAAAAGAAAACAAACGCCGTTTTATGGAGTATTATATGCAGTCTCCTGTGGAAATCCTGGTGGAAGAGCAGGAGGAAATTGAGGGAAGAATGTATTATACAGGTTACAATAAGGAATATGTAAAATTTGCAATTCCGGGGATTGCCTGCAAGGAACAGACCAATTGTTTCGTTACTGTGAAACCTACCGGGTTTATGGGAGAAGACATGCTGGGCGTCTTGTAATTTGACGTAGTTTATATTACAATGTTATGGATAAGACTTTTTTTAGGAAGGACGTGTAAATATGCAGGATTTAAACAATACACAATATTTCAAAGTAGCAAAGGACGATGAATTTTTAGTATCCGATGTGATAGCAACCGTGTATGAAGCTTTGAAGGAAAAGGGATACAACCCTGTAAATCAGATTGTTGGATACATTATGTCCGGAGATCCTACATATATTACAAGCCATAAGAATGCAAGAAGCTTAATTATGCGTGTAGAACGTGATGAGATTGTGGAAGAAGTTCTGAAGTATTATTTGGAGCAGAAATTTTAAATATGAGAATTTTAGGACTTGATTATGGATCAAAGACAGTGGGAGTCGCTGTCAGCGATGCATTGCTTATGACGGCGCAAGGTGTGGAAATTGTCCGTCGTGAAAGGGAAACAAAGTTAAGACAGACACTGGCCCGCATTGATGAGCTGGTGAAGGAATATGAGGTAGACAAGATTGTTCTTGGCTACCCTAAGAACATGAACAATACAGAGGGAACCCGTTGTGAAAAGACAATGGAGTTTAAGGAGATGTTAGAGCGTAGAACCGGTCTTGAGGTCATTTTATGGGATGAGAGACTGACTACGGTAATGGCGGATCAAACGATGATGGAAGGAGGCATCCGTAGAGAAGATCGCAAACAGTATGTGGATAAGCTGGCTGCGGTGTTCATACTACAGGGTTACCTTGACTATCTTCGAAATCATAAAGAATAATAACGAAAAGAGAGAATGAATATCATGGAGAAGCTCACATTTTTTGACCGTGAAGCAGGTGAACAATTAGAAGTATTTGTACTTGAACAAACCAAATTAAACGGAGACAACTATCTTCTGGTAGCCGAGGACGAAGAAGGGGATAGTATGGCTTATATTTTGAAAGAGCAGGCCGGTCAGAACGATGAAGACGCTTTCTATGAGATTGTGGAGGATGATGCATTACTTGATGCTTTGACGGGAATATTCTCCCAAATGCTAGAGGACGTGGATTTCTCCTTCTAGAAAAGGAAGGTGTAATTTTTTGAAAAAAAGCGAAGGAAAATTAAAGATTATTCCTTTGGGCGGCTTAGAACAAATCGGTATGAACATCACTGCCTTCGAATACGAAGACAGTATTATTGTTGTGGATTGCGGTTTGTCCTTCCCAGAGGATGAGATGTATGGAATCGACCTTGTTATTCCGGATGTAACCTATTTAATCGACAATATTGACAAGGTAAAAGGATTCTTTATTACCCATGGTCACGAAGATCATATCGGTTCCTTACCATATGTGTTAAAAGAGGTGAATGTACCGGTTTATGCAACGAAATTAACCATGGGATTGATCAATCATAAATTGGAAGAACATGGTCTTGATAAAAAGGTAAAACGCAAAGTTGTAAAATACGGACAATCCATTAATTTAGGAGAGTTCCGTGTGGAATTTATCAGAACCAATCACAGTATTCAGGACGCAGCGGCATTGGCCATTTATTCACCTGCAGGTATTGTGGTACATACCGGAGACTTTAAAGTGGACTACACACCGGTATTTGGAGACGCCATTGATTTACAGAGATTTGGCGAACTTGGAAAGAAAGGCGTTCTTGCATTGATGTGCGATTCCACCAATGCGGAAAGACCGGGATTTACCCAGTCGGAAAGAACGGTTGGAAATACCTTTGACGGTATTTTTGCAGACAATAAAAATAAGCGAATTATTATTGCAACCTTTGCATCCAATGTGGACCGTGTACAGCAGATTATCAACTGTGCACAGCGTTACGGAAGAAAGGTCATGGTAGAGGGAAGAAGTATGGTGAACATTATTTCCACCGCTTCCGAACTTGGCTACCTTGATATTGAAAAGAATACATTAATTGATACAGAGATGCTGAATAATTACCCGGATAAGAAAACCGTAATTATTACCACCGGAAGCCAGGGAGAAACCATGGCGGCACTTCCAAGAATTGCAGCGGATTTGCACCGTAAGGTCAGCATTAAACCGGGGGATCTGGTTATCTTTAGTTCCAATCCGATTCCGGGAAATGAAAAGGCTGTATCAAGAGTGATTAATGAACTATATGCAAAGGGAGCGGAAGTTATATTCCAGGATGCCCATGTTTCCGGACATGCTTGCCAGGAGGAAATTAAATTAATTTATTCTCTTGTTCGTCCAAAGTATGCCATTCCGGTGCATGGAGAATATCGTCATCTTGTGGCACAGGCTAAGATTGCACAGGACCTTGGAGTATCAAAGGACAACATTTTTATCCTTTCTTCAGGAGATGTGCTTGAGCTTGATGATACCAGCGCAAAAGTGGTGGATCATGTACAGTGCGGAGATATTCTGGTAGACGGACTTGGTGTAGGAGATGTGGGAAACATTGTACTTCGAGATCGTCAGAAGCTTGCAGAAGACGGTATTATGATTGTGGTACTTAGTATGGAGTCGGGAACAGGACGTATTGTAGCGGGACCTGACATTATTTCCCGAGGATTTGTATACATTAGAGGCTCAGAAAGTCTATTGGATGAAGCACAGGAAGTCTTAAACGAAACAGTCATGAATTTGGAAGACAACGGCGTAACGGACTGGAACAAAATCAAAAACGACATCAAGGATTCTCTGGGAGATTTTGTTTGGAAGAAAACAAAACGTAAACCGATGATCATGCCGATTATTATGGAGATAGAGTAGACAAAGGAAATGTGACAGGAGTAGACAGGTATGGATAGTAGCAAAATTGTAATCAAAGTTTTGGGAATATGTTCAAAAGTACTTGTCTACGTCCTTGTTTTGGCAGTTGTGGTAATTATCGGAAGAATGACCTTCCGTTTTGGGTACCGTGTATTTGCGGAACCGGCCATGACATCAGAAAAGAATGCGAAAACCGTTTCTTTGGAAATAAAAAAGGGAATGAATAAACATGAGATTGCAGATATGGTAAAAGAAAAAGGCCTTTGCAGAAGCGCCAGCCTTTTCTATGTGCAAATCATGATTTCCGATTATGAAGATGATTTAAAGCCGGGAACCTACGAAGTGAACACGGGAATGAAACCGGATGAAATCATCGCCGTTTTAGGTGGATATACGGAGGAGGAAGAAGAGTGAGTGAGGAAAGACTCATATCTTACATAAATTCGTTAAACACAGGAAACACGCCTCTTTTAACAGAAATTGAAGAAGAGGCCAAACGGGATTTGGTTCCCATTATTCGAACCGAAACCCAGCAGCTTTTAAAGACGTTATTACAGACAAGCAAGCCGGAAGCCATCCTGGAAGTGGGAGCGGCCATCGGCTTTTCTGCTGTTTTAATGGCAACCTACAATCCTGTGCCATGTAAGATAGTAACCATTGAAAACTATGAAAAAAGAATCCCCATTGCCAAGGCCAATTTTAAAAGGGCCAATCTGGAAGATGTGATCACCTTGAAAGAGGGAGACGCCACAGAGATTTTAAAAACTCTGGAGGGCACTTTTGATTTCATTTTTATGGATGCGGCAAAAGGCCAGTATATCCATTTCCTAAAAGATGTAAAACGGTTGCTGGCAAAAGGAGGCATGCTGGTTTCCGACAATGTGCTTCAGGACGGAGACATTGTGCAGTCCAGATTTGCAGTGACAAGAAGAAATCGAACCATTCATAAACGAATGCGGGAATATTTATATGAAATCACCCACGATGAAGAACTGGTAACAAGCGTGTTGCCGGTGGGAGATGGAGTAACGGTGAGTGTTAAGAAATAAAGGAGAATTGTATGCGAAAAGTAGAATTACTGGTACCGGCAAGCAGCCTTGAAGTGTTGAAAATAGCTGTAAAATTCGGTGCAGATGCAGTATATATCGGCGGTGAAGCTTTTGGCCTTCGTGCCAAAGCCAAGAATTTCACCAAAGAAGAAATGGCAGAGGGAATCCGTTTTGCCCATGAGCACGGGGTGAAGGTCCATGTAACTGCCAATATTTTAGCTCATAACTATGACCTTGAAGGAGTGCGAGAGTACTTTGAGGAGTTAAAAGAGCTTCATCCGGACGCTTTGATTATTGCGGATCCGGCAGTATTTATGCTGGCAAAGGAGATTATTCCGGAGGCAGAGCGCCATGTGAGTACCCAGGCCAACAACACCAACTACGGAACCTTTAACTTCTGGCATGAGCTGGGAGCAAAACGTGTGGTGACAGCAAGGGAATTATCCTTAAAAGAAATTGAAGAAATCAGACAGCATATTCCGGAAGACATGGACGTGGAAACTTTTATCCATGGAGCCATGTGTATTTCCTATTCCGGAAGATGTCTTTTAAGTAACTTCTTTACAGGAAGAGATGCCAACCGGGGAGAATGTACACATCCTTGCCGTTGGAAATACTCTGTGATGGAGGAAAAACGTCCGGGAGAATACTTCCCGGTATATGAAAATGAACGGGGAACCTATATTTTTAACTCCAAGGATTTATGTATGATTGAGCATATTCCGGAGCTGATCAATGCGGGAATCAACAGTTTTAAAATTGAGGGACGTATGAAAACCGCCCTTTATGTGGCCACAGTGGCAAGAACCTATCGTAAGGCCATTGACGACTATATGGAATCCGAGGAAAAATACAGAGCCAATATGCCATGGTATTTGGACCAGATCAGTAACTGTACCTATCGTCAGTTCACCACAGGATTTTTCTTTGGAAAACCAACAGACGAAACTCAGATTTATGACAGCAATACCTATGTGAGAGAATATACCTACCTTGGTATTGTGGGTAAAACCAACGAGCATGGATGTTTCCATATTGAGCAGAGAAATAAATTCTCCGTAGGAGAGACCATTGAGGTGATGAAACCAAACGGAGAAAACATTCAGGTCGAAGTATTAAGCATCTATGATGCTGAGGGCAACGCCATGGAAAGCTGCCCGCATCCGAAACAGGATTTGTATATTAAACTTACGGTACAGCCGGAAGAATATGATATTTTACGTCGAGAGGAACATGAAGTTGTTCCATCCTAATGGGAGAGGTGTAGTATGTATAAACTATTAAAAACAGAGGGTCGTGCAAAGCGGGGAGTTTTGGAAACCGTTCACGGAACCATCCAGACGCCGGTTTTTATGAACGTGGGAACCATTGCAGCCATTAAGGGGGCAGTGTCCACCATGGATTTGTATGATATTAAAACTCAGGTGGAATTATCCAACACTTATCATTTGCATGTTAGACCGGGGGATAAAATTGTAAAACAGCTGGGAGGCTTGCATAAATTCATGAATTGGGACCGACCGATTCTTACGGATTCCGGTGGATTCCAAGTATTTTCACTGGCGGGCCTTCGCAAAATCAAAGAAGAGGGTGTGTATTTTCATTCTCACATTGATGGAGCAAAGATTTTTATGGGTCCGGAAGAAAGTATGCAGATTCAGTCCAACCTGGCAAGTACCATTGCCATGGCCTTTGATGAGTGCCCGTCTTCTGTGGCAGAGCGCTCCTATGTGGAGAATTCTGTGGCCAGAACCACAAGATGGCTGGAACGTTGTAAAAAGGAAATGGACCGCTTGAATTCTTTGGAAGATACCATCAACAAACAGCAGATGTTGTTTGGAATTAACCAGGGTGCCATTTTCCCGGACATTCGTATTGAACATGCCAAAAGAATTCGTGAAATGGAGCTTGACGGCTATGCAGTGGGTGGACTTGCAGTGGGAGAAACCCATGAGGAAATGTACCACATTTTGGAAGAGGTGGTGCCATACCTTCCGCAGGATAAGCCGACCTACTTAATGGGCGTGGGAACACCTGCCAATATTTTAGAAGGTGTGGAACGAGGCGTAGACTTTTTTGACTGTGTATATCCGTCCAGAAACGGAAGACACGGACATTGCTACACCAACCACGGTAAAATCAACCTGTTCAATAAGAAATTTGAACTGGATGAAAGACCGATTGAAGAGGGCTGTCAATGCCCGACTTGTCAGCATTACACAAGAGCCTATGTAAGACATTTATTAAAGGCCAAGGAGATGCTGGGAATGAGACTTTGTGTGTTACACAATCTCTATTTTTATAACACCATGATGGAAGAAATCCGGGATGCCCTTGATGAAGGACGTTTCATGGAATACAAAAAAGCAAAATTGGAAAGAATGAGTGCAGGGGAAGACAGATAGCACTTGAAGAACCATACAAAGTTGTGTAAAATAGGAATATCAGATTTTAGAAAAAATATTGGAGGAAAATGAGATGTTATATGCCACAACAGCAGGGGGAAACTCTATGTTAACAGTTCTCATGCTTGTGATTTTATTTGGATTAATGTATATCTTAATGATTCGACCACAGCAGAAAGAGAATAAGAGAAAAGAAGCGATGATTTCCGCAATGGCGGTAGGAGATACCGTACTTACAACCAGCGGATTCTACGGAACCGTGATTGACATGCAGGAAGATACCATTATTGTAGAATTTGGAAGCAATAAGAACTGTCGTATTCCAATGCAGAAATTAGCTGTACAGGCTGTTGAAAAGCCACAGGACGCAGCACAGTAAGAAACTATAGGACACGTCACAGATTGTATGGGACGTGTCCTTTTTACCTATAAGCAATGAAGGAGGATTTGGAATGCTATTTGCAACAACGGATATCCCGGCAGATATACCCACCAGTACAGAGGAAGTGATTGAACAGAGCAATATTGTAATGGACTATGTAAAGTCATTGATTCCGGTGTGGATTGGGTATGCCATTGATGTTGTTTTGGCCCTGGTGATTTATATTATCGGCGTAAGGGTGATTTCCTATGTTCGAAAACTGGTGCGACGCATTATGGAAAGGAGCAATCTGGACGAAGGTGTAAAACAGTTTTTGGACTCCTTTTTAAAACTGGTATTGTATTTTCTTCTGATCGTTTTGATCCTTACCAGATTTGGAGTGACCACGGCATCGGTAACTGCCCTTGTGGGATCGGTAGGTTTGACCATTGGTCTTGCATTGCAGGGAAGTCTGGCTAATTTTGCCGGCGGTGTGCTGATTCTGGTGTTAAAACCGTTTGAAATCGGAGATTACATTATTACGGAAAGCGGGAAAGAAGGAACCGTAACCCAGATTAAGATTTTTTATACAAGAATGACCACCATTGATAACAGAATGGTGGTTATCCCCAACGGAAAACTATCGGACGGTGTGATTACCAACGTTACCAAGATGGACAAACGTCGTCTGGATATGACCTTTGGCATTGCATATAACGCAGATTTGAAATTGGCAAAAGAGTTATTGGAATCCATTCTTAACAGTGACGAAGCCAGGCTGGAAGAGGACCCGGTCACGGTATTTGTACAGGAACTTGGGGCCAGTGAGGTGGTTCTTGGATGTAACCTTTGGGTTGCCACAGAAAACTATTTGCCGTCGAAATTCCGAATTCAGGAAGCAGTATTGAATTCCTTTAAAGAACACCACATTGAAATTCCATTCCCTCAGGTGGAAGTCACAGTGAATAAATAAAAACATGCAAAGGGGAACTACATGATAGATATGAACAAGTTACCGGCCTATGCGCTGGTGAAACAGCAGCATTTGGATGCGCTGAATTCTGAAGGATACATTTTAAAACATAAAAAGAGTGGCGCAAGATTGACCCTTATTTCCAACGACGATGAAAATAAGGTATTTCAGATCGGTTTTAAAACGCCGCCAAAGAATTCCACCGGTGTGGCTCATATTATTGAGCATACCGTACTTTGCGGTTCAAAGAAATATCCGCTGAAAGATCCTTTTGTGGAATTGGTAAAGGGCTCTTTAAATACATTTATCAATGCCATGACTTACCCGGATAAGACCGTATACCCGGTGGCAAGTTACAACGATCAGGATTTTCAGAATTTAATGGATGTGTACTTAGATGCCGTATTTCATCCGAATATTTACGATAGAGAAGAGATTTTTAAGCAGGAGGGCTGGCACTACGAAATGGAGGATGAGCAATCCCCATTGACCATCAACGGCGTGGTATACAACGAAATGAAGGGCGCCTATTCTTCCGCAGATGAACAGATTTCTGAAGAAATCACCAAGGCACTGTATCCGGATACCTGCTACAGCAATGATTCCGGCGGAGATCCAAAGGTGATTCCATCCCTGACAAGGGAAGAGTACTTAGAGTTTCACAGAACCTATTATCATCCAAGCAACAGTTTTATCTACCTCTACGGCGATATGGACATGGTGGAAAAGCTTACCTACCTGGATGAAGAATACCTTTCAAAATACAGCTACCTGGATGTGGATGCCAACATTGAAAAGCAGGCATCTTTTGATAAAAGGGCAGTGAAGGAAGCTAATTATTCCATTTCCTCAGAGGAAAGTGCCGAAGGAAAATCTATTTTTGCCTTCGCCGCAGCCTTAGAGGAACTGATGGATACCAAGACCTATATTGCCATGGGAATTGTAAATTACGCCCTGATGCAGTGCCCGGGTGCACCGTTAAAACAGGCTCTTTTGGATGAGGGACTTGGAAATGATATTTCCGGTACCTTTGAATCCAGTATTCGTCAGCCATATTTTGGTATTGAAGCAAAGAATACCAAGAAAGAGGACTTTGAAAGATTTCAGAAGGTGTTAATGGACACTCTTGAAAAGATTGTAAGTGAGGGTCTTGATAAGAAAACTCTGGAAGCAGGTATTAATACCTATGAATTCCGTTATCGTGAAGCGGATTTTGGCAATTTCCCAAAGGGGCTTTTGTACGTGCTTCAGAGTATGGACAGCTGGCTTTATGACGAGGAAGATCCGTTTAAGTATATTGAAGCTTTAGACGCTTATGCAGAGCTTCGAAAAGCGGTGGATACGGATTATTTTGAAACTCTTATTAAGAAATATCTTATTGAAAATAAGCACAGTGCTTACGTGATTATGAATCCGGAAAAAGGACTTTTGGCAAGAAAAGAAGAGGCACTGAAAAAGGAACTTGAAAAGAAAAAAGAGTCCATGACCAAGGATGAAATCAAAGACATTGTGGAGGCCACCAAGGCGTTGAAGTTGTACCAGGAAACACCAAGTACTCCGGAAGAACTTCGCACCATTCCAATGTTAACCAGAGATGATATTAAAAAGGATCCGGCCCCAATCAACAATGAAGTGACAGAGAAAAATGGCGTGACCCTTTTACACCATAATATGTTTACCAACGGAATTCATTACCTGCATTTTATGTTTGAGGTGAAGAATCTGAAGGAAGAGATGCTGCCGATTCTTGGTATTTTTAAAAGTGTTTGGGGACTTTTGGATACCGAACATTATACCTATGCAAGCTTAAGCAGCGAAATTGACAGAACCACAGGCGGCATCGGAGCCAATCTTCGTTCTTTTGAGAAGGACAAGGAGTTTGGCAGTTATGAAGTGCGTTTCTCTGTGGGAACAAAGACCTTCTATGAGAAGATGGACGTGGCGGTTTCCTTAATTGAGGAGATTATCGAACACACCAAATTCAACAGCCCAAAGAGGTTAAAAGAATTGATTTCCGAGGCCAGATCCAGAATGCAGGACGACATTAGCGCCATGGGAAGTCAGTTTGCAGTGGCAAGATGTGATTCCTATTTTACCGAGCTTGGCTATGTAAAAGACGCAGTGAACGGCATTGGCTTTTATGAGTATCTGGCAGATTTGGATGACCATTTTGAGGCGCGAAAAGATCAGTTAATCAAAGATCTTGAGGCCATGAACAAAGAGATTTTCCGCAAGGAGAACCTGGTGATTTCCTCCACCTGTGATGAGAAGGAATTTGCACGACTGGATGGTATTTTGGAGGGCTTTTATCCGCATCTGTGGGAGAAGGAAGTGCCTTATGAAAGACCACAGTTCAAACCGGAAACAAAGAACGAAGGATTCATTACCTCTTCCCAGGTACAGTACGTGGGACAGACCGGAAATTACCGTAGAGAAGGCTTTGAATTTAACGGAGCCATGAACTTACTGCAGACCATTTTATCCTATGAGTATTTGTGGGTCAATATTCGAGTAAAAGGCGGCGCCTACGGTTGTCAGGGAGCCATGCTTCGTTCCGGCAGGGTGGTGCTTAGTACCTACCGTGATCCGAACCTGGAAAAATCTTTGGAGATTTTTGCCAAGATTCCGGAATACCTTGCAGATTTTGATATTGAAGAGCGTGAGATGACCAAGTACATTATCGGAACCTTTGGAAATGTGGATGCGCCTATGAATCCAATGGCAAAAGGAATTCGAAGCGCGAGCCTTTACCTTCGCGGGATTACCGAGGAGGATTTGAAAAAGAGTCGTCTGGAAACCATCAATGCAACGGTGGAAGATATCAGAGCGTTAGCAGCACCAATGGAAGCGGTAATCAAAGCAAAAGGCATCTGCGTTGTGGGAAACGAAGATAGAATCAAAGCGGCAAAAGACATATTTAAAGAGATTAAGATTATTAAATAAAGGATAGAGCATGAAAGAATTGAAATCAGGATTTGTCACACTGATCGGAAGACCGAACGTTGGCAAATCAACATTAATGAATCACATTATCGGACAAAAGGTGGCCATAACATCCAAAAAACCTCAGACCACCAGAAACAAAATACAAACGGTTTTTACCGATGAGGAAAAAGGACAGATTGTATTTGTGGACACCCCGGGAATTCACAAAGCCAAAAATAAGCTGGGAGAATACATGGTGACGGTGGCAGAGCACACCTTAAAGGATGTGGATGTGGCAATCTGGCTGGTGGAACCGAGTAATTTTGTTGGTGAAGGGGAAAAGCACATTGCAGAAAAAATTGCAAAATGCAACATTCCGGTGATTCTTGTCATCAACAAGGTGGACACGGTGAAACGTGAAGAAGTGCTGGGTTTTATTGACACCTATCGTAAAATCCACGACTTTGATGAAATTGTTCCGGTTTCCGCAAAAACCGGAGAAAATGTGGACGAACTTTTGGATGTGATTTTCAAGTATCTGCCTTACGGACCAATGTTTTACGATGAGGATACTCTGACCGATCAGCCGGAAAAACAGATTGCGGCGGAAATGATTCGTGAAAAAGCACTGCATGCCTTAGATGATGAAATTCCTCACGGCATTGCAGTGGTAATCGATAAAATGAAAATGCGAAAGGGTGGCAAGATCATGGACATTGAAGCCACCATCATTTGCGAAAGAGATTCCCACAAGGGAATTATTATTGGAAAACAGGGCAGCATGCTGAAAAAAATCGGCAGCAACGCCCGTTATGAGATTGAGAAAATGCTGGATTGCCAGGTAAACCTTCGTCTTTGGGTAAAAGTGAAAAAAGACTGGCGAGACAACGATGTTCTCATGAAAAATTACGGATACGATAAGAAGAGGATTGATGACTAAATATGAGCAGTGACCGCTTAAAAGTCACCGGCATGGTGCTTTTGGCCCAGCCTGTAGGCGATTATGATAAGCGCCTGGTGATTTTAACCAGGGATCGAGGAAGAATAACGGCTTTTGCAAGAGGTGCAAGAAGGCAGAACTCTGCCATGATGGCGCCATCCAACCCTTTTTGCTTTGGAGAATTTGAACTCTACGAGGGAAGAAACAGCTATACAGCGGTAAAAGCGTCCATTCAAAACTATTTTCGTGAACTGGTGCAGGATCCTCTCTTGGTAGGATACGGTTCCTACTTTCTTGAAATTGCAAACTATTATACCAGGGAAAATCTTGACGGAACAGAGATGTTAAAGCTTTTATACCAGTCTCTGAGAGCACTTTTAAAGGAGAGCATTGACAACAACCTGATTCGGCGGATTTTTGAAATGAAGGCCATGGTCATTGATGGAGAATATCCTGTGATGACAGGGAAAAAAGGGTATGACGACTCCACAATCTATGCCCTATCCTACATCGCATCTTCTCCGGTGGAGCACCTTTATACCTTTAAAGTTACAGAGAAGGTGTTAAAAGAAATGGGAGAAATTATCGATGCGTTTATGAAAAAACATGTGGACAGGGAATTTTATTCCCTGGAAATTCTGAAAATCATGGAGTCATAGTGGTAGGTGTTCCTTTACAAAATATGAGAAAAAATGTATAATTAGTTGGCATTTGTGAAGAATTAATGAAGAACAGAAATTAAGGAGTAGCTATATATGGAAAAGACAATGGAAAAGATCGTAGCATTGGCCAAATCCAGAGGTTTTGTATATCCGGGATCCGAGATCTACGGAGGACTTGCCAATACTTGGGATTACGGTAATTTAGGCGTAGAATTAAAGAATAATGTCAAGAAGGCATGGTGGCAGAAGTTCATTCAGGAAAACCCATACAACGTGGGTGTGGACTGTGCAATTCTCATGAATCCACAGACCTGGGTAACTACCGGACATGTAGGAGGTTTTTCCGATCCTTTGATGGATTGTAAAGAATGTCACGCAAGATTTCGTGCAGATCAGTTAATTGAAGATTTTAATGAAAAGAACGGTCTTGAATTAGAAAAACCGATTGATGCAATGTCACCGGAAGAAATGCAGGATTACATTGCTACAAAGAACATTCCATGTCCAACCTGTGGCAAACACAACTATACCGATATTCGTCAGTTTAACTTAATGTTTAAGACCTTCCAGGGTGTAACCGAGGATGCCAAGAACACCGTTTATTTAAGACCGGAAACAGCACAGGGTATCTTTTTAAACTTTAAGAATGTACAAAGAACATCAAGAAAGAAGATTCCTTTTGGAATCGGCCAGGTAGGTAAATCTTTCAGAAACGAAATTACACCGGGTAACTTTACTTTTAGAACAAGAGAATTTGAACAGATGGAATTGGAATTCTTCTGTGAACCGGACACTGACCTTGAGTGGTTTGACTACTGGAGAAGCTTCTGTGTGAACTGGTTGAAATCTCTTGGAATTTCCGAAGATGAATTAAAGCTTCGTGATCATGAAAAAGAAGAGTTGGCATTTTACAGCAAGGCCACCACAGACATTGAATTTATGTTCCCATTTGGATGGGGCGAGTTATGGGGTATTGCAGACAGAACCGACTATGACTTATCGAGACATCAGGAAGCATCCAAAGTAGACTTAACCTATTTTGACGATACAAAGAACGAGAAATACGTTCCATATGTAATCGAGCCATCCCTTGGAGCAGACAGAGTGGTACTTGCCTTCTTATGTTCCGCATACGATGAGGAGGAGCTGGAAGGCGGAGATATGAGAACCGTACTTCGTTTCCATCCGGCACTGGCACCTGTTAAGATTGGTATTTTACCGCTTTCAAAGAAATTAAATGAAGGTGCAGAGAAGGTTTTCGAAAAATTAAGCAAAACCTACAACTGTGAGTTCGATGACAGAGGAAACATTGGAAAGAGATACAGAAGACAGGATGAGATTGGTACACCATTCTGTATTACCTATGATTTTGATTCTGAAGAAGACCATGCAGTTACTGTTCGTGATCGTGATACCATGGAACAGGAAAGAATTGCAATTGATGACCTTGAGAACTATTTCAGAGATAAGTTTACTTTTTAACAACATTGTTTAAAATTTGTTAATATTGCGTCTTAGAAAGAATTAAGCTATAATTATAACTCGTGGAAGATTAAAACTTACATAGCGTAAGTTATAATAGAAAAATATCAAATTACGAGGGGGAATTGATGAAATGAAGATTTCAAAGAAAATTCAAGAATGTGCATTATCACCAATGCGTAAGTTCCATCCATACGCTGTTAAAGCTGAGGAGCAGGGAAAGAAAATTTACAAATTAAACATTGGACAGCCGGATATTAAGACTCCGGAGCAGTATTTTGACGCTGTTCGCAACTTTGAGCAGCCGGTACTTGCTTATGCACCATCACCGGGATTACCAGAAATGGTTAATTCTTTAGTAAATTACTATAAAGGAATCGGTTCTAACTTCGAAGCAGAAGATGTTATTGTAACAACCGGAGGAAGTGAAGCTTTATCCATTCTTTTTGCTTGTATCCTTGATGAGGGAAGCGAAGTTATTATTCCTGAACCATTCTATCCTAACTACAATACAATGATTCGTACTGCAGGTGGAAAGATTACACCAATCCACACAACTCCTGAAGAAGGATATCGTTACGCAGTAAAAGAAAAAATCGAAGCTTGTATTAATGAAAACACAAGAGCTATCATGGTAACTAACCCGGGTAACCCAACAGGTGTTGTTCTTACAAGAGAAGAAATGCAGGTTATTGCAGACATCGCAAAAGAGCATGACATCTATGTTATCGGTGATGAAGTATACCGTGAGTTTGTATATGGTGGAGAACCACTTGCATCCATGTCTCAGATTAAAGAAATCGAGCAGAATGTAGTAGTTGTTGACTCTGTTTCCAAGAGATTCTCAGCTTGTGGAGCACGTATCGGTGCTTTAATGTCCAAGAACAAAGAATTAATGGGACAGGCTATGAAGATGGCTCAGGCAAGATTGTCTGTTGCTACACTTGATCAGGTTGCCAGTGCAGCTTTATATCAGTGTGATTCCAGCTACTTTGATGCAACAAGAGAAGAGTATAAGAAACGTCGTGACACATGCTACGCTATGATTAAGAAGATTCCTGGTGTAGTTTGTGCAGAACCACAGGGTGCTTTCTATATGATGGCAGCTTTACCTGTAGATGATGCAGATAAATTCAATCAGTGGTTACTTGAAGAATTCGAAGATAACCATGAAACTGTTATGTTTGCTCCAGGTGGTGGATTCTATACCGGCGGAAAAGGAAAGAACGAAGTACGTATTGCGTATGTATTAAAACAGGCCGACTTAGAGCGAGCTATGGAACTTTTAGGTTTAGGTATTGCGCAGTACAGAAAAGAAGTTATGGGTTGTAACGATTAATTCGTTTACATATACATAAGAAAGACTAGCTATATAGGAGGAAATTATTAATGGCAAAACAGTACTGCTACCTTTTTAGTGAAGGAAATGCAAACATGCGCGAACTTCTTGGTGGAAAAGGTGCCAACCTTGCTGAGATGACCAATATCGGTCTTCCGGTACCACAGGGATTCACTATTTCTACTGAAGCTTGTACACAGTATTACGAGGACGGACGTGAAATCAATGACGATATCATGGCTGAAATCAACAGAAATATTGAAAAGATGGAAGAGATTACAGGAAAGAAATTCGGAGATAAGGAAAATCCACTTTTAGTTTCTGTACGTTCTGGTGCAAGAGCTTCCATGTCTGGTATGATGGATACAATTTTAAACCTTGGATTAAACGAGGACGTTGTTGAAACCATCGCTAAGGCTTCCGGAAACCCACGTTGGGCTTGGGACTGCTACAGAAGATTCATTCAGATGTATTCTGACGTAGTTATGGAAGTTGGTAAGAAATACTTTGAAGAACTTATTGACAAGATGAAAGCTGACAGAGGAGTAACTCAGGACGTTGAACTTACTGCAGATGACTTAAAGGAACTTGCAGAACAGTTCAAAGCTGAATACAAATCCAAAATCGGTGAGGCTTTCCCAACAGATCCAAAGCAGCAGTTATACGGAGCTATCAAAGCTGTATTCAGATCTTGGGACAATCCACGTGCAAACGTATATCGTCGTGATAACGATATCCCTTATTCATGGGGAACAGCAGTTAACGTACAGTCCATGGCATTTGGTAACATGGGTGACGACTGCGGTACAGGTGTTGCATTTACTCGTGACCCTGCAACAGGAGCAAAGGGCTTATTCGGTGAGTTCTTAACCAACGCACAGGGTGAAGACGTTGTAGCAGGTGTTCGTACTCCTATGAAGATTGCTGAAATGGAACAGAAATTCCCAGAAGCATTCAAGCAGTTTACAGAGGTTTGCAAAACTTTGGAAACCCATTATAGAGATATGCAGGATATGGAATTTACTGTTGAGCACGGTAAATTATACATGCTTCAGACACGTAACGGAAAGAGAACAGCTCAGGCTGCTTTAAAGATCGCTTGTGACCTTGTAGATGAGGGAATGAGAACAGAAGAAGAAGCAGTAGCAATGATCGATCCACGTAACTTAGATACATTACTTCATCCACAGTTCGATGCAGCAGCATTAAAGGCTGCTACACCAGCAGGAAAAGGACTTGGTGCTTCTCCTGGAGCTGCTTGCGGTAAGATTGTATTTACAGCAGATGACGCTCAGGAATGGGCTTCTCGTGGAGAAAAAGTTGTTTTAGTTCGTCTTGAAACTTCACCTGAAGATATTACAGGTATGAAGAGCGCACAGGGTATCTTAACTGTACGTGGTGGTATGACATCTCACGCAGCCGTAGTTGCTCGTGGAATGGGTACCTGCTGTGTTTCCGGTTGTGGAGACATTGCTATGGACGAAGAAAACAAGAAATTCACTTTAGCAGGCAAAGAGTATCATGAAGGAGATTACATCTCCATCGACGGTACTACAGGAAACATCTACGACGGTCAGATTAAGACTGTAGATGCTACCATCGCAGGTGAATTCGGTCGTGTAATGGCTTGGGCTGATAAATATCGTAGATTAAAGGTTCGTACCAACGCTGATACACCAAGAGACGCTAAAAAAGCTCGTGAACTTGGTGCAGAAGGTATTGGACTTTGCCGTACAGAGCATATGTTCTTCGAGGAAGACAGAATCGCTGCTTTCCGTGAGATGATTTGTTCTGATACAGTAGAAGAGCGTGAAGCTGCATTGGAAAAGATTCTTCCATATCAGCAGAACGACTTCAAACAGCTTTACGAAGCTCTTGAAGGAAATCCTGTAACCATTCGTTTCTTGGATCCACCTCTTCATGAGTTCGTTCCATCAGACGAAGAAGACATTGCAAAACTTGCAAAGGCTCAGAACAAGAGCGTTGAAGAAATCAAGACATTAATTGACAGCTTACATGAGTTCAACCCAATGATGGGTCATAGAGGATGTCGTCTTGCTGTTACTTATCCTGAAATCGCTAAGATGCAGACTAAGGCTGTTATCCGTGCGGCTCTCGAAGTAAAGAAGGCACATGCTGACTGGAACCTTGTTCCTGAAATTATGATTCCACTTGTTGGAGAAGTAAAAGAGCTTAAGTATGTTAAGAAAGTTGTTGTTGAAACTGCAGATGCTGAAATCAAAGCAGCAGGTTCTGACCTCAAATATGAAGTAGGAACCATGATCGAGATTCCTCGTGCTTGCTTAACAGCAGATGACATTGCAAAAGAAGCTGACTTCTTCTGCTTCGGTACTAACGACTTAACACAGATGACTTATGGATTCTCTCGTGACGATGCAGGTAAGTTCTTAGATGCTTACTATGATGCTAAGATCCTTGAGAATGATCCATTTGCTAAGCTTGACCAGACCGGTGTAGGTAAATTAATGGATATGGCAATTAAGCTTGGAAAACCTGTTAACAACAGCCTTCACATTGGTATCTGTGGAGAACACGGTGGAGATCCTTCTTCCGTAGAATTCTGCCACAAGATTGGACTTGATTATGTATCATGTTCACCATTCCGTGTACCAATCGCAAGACTTGCAGCAGCACAGGCAGCTATCGCTAATAAATAATTAGAACAATTTTAAAGTCCAGAGTCCACGTATGTGGGCCCTGGGTTTTTTTTTACAAAAAATAAAATCTATTAAGCTGCCGGAGTACGTCATACGATTTATCGCTGAATACATTCGAACAAATTTTGGGGAATTCAGGATCTATGTGAAGAACTTCATCCTGCTTCAGGAATCACCACCTAATAATACTGAGATTAATAATACTGAGTGTAGTAATACTAATCCTATCTTATCTAAGAGCAGAGAAGATGAGAGGGAGCAATACAGGCAACTCTGGAATGTGATGAAGGAAATACTAAAGCGCCTGCCTGTCATAGAAAAGAAGAAGCCAAGTGAGCGTGTTAAGCGAACAACCTATCCTGAGAAGAAATCCTTCCGCGATGCTATCAGAGATGCGATTGATCAGATTCTTAAAGAAGTTAGCGTAAAAGAATATGATAAGCTACTTTATAAACTGGAAGTTGCCGGATACGAGATTAAGCGTAGAAAGCATATTTCTCTAAAGGGAAAAGATCTCAGCGCAGAGTACGCTGAAATACTTGCAGAAAAGAAAAAGCTGTACGGTGAATATCGTCAGGTTAAGAAAGATATGCAGGAGATTCAAAGAGCAAAATACGATATCGACCAGTTCCTTAAAAGCGATGAAGAGCAGAAGAAGGAACGCGTCAGAAAACACAATATCACTCGATAATTTTATTTGGGGAATCTGTAGGTTTAAGACTTATGGGTTCCCTCTTTTTTCATTTCTGAAGAAAATTCCAACGTAAGAAAATAGCGATTCGTAAGAATTGCGTAGCCAGCCGGTAAGGCTGTTCAAGGGGATTGGGGATGTGCCACCAACGAGCGGATAATAGCTTTTTGTACAAAAAAGCACTGCTCGCCACTTTGCGAAGATGCGCCCTAACACCATCGAAGATAGTGCCGTGCGATGGGCGGAAAAAGGATAGGGCAGAATAACTTTGCGAGAGTCCATATAATAGGACACCACTTTTGATAGTATTAGGATGGGCGCACAGAAGTAGGTCGTAAGGATGGGAGGTTAGGTTTGAATCCCAAAAACCAGTTCTGGTTAGTTATAGATTTCTATAAATAATTTATTGAGAGCTGAAGGCTGCTGTGTTATAATTTATTCTGTATTATTGTAGGGGATTTGAACCCATTTTTATGCAAATTTGCTAAGAGGACTTTAGTATGAAAGTAAGTTATAACAAATTGTGGAAACTACTAATCGACAAGAACATGAAAAAGATGGACTTGCTTGAAGCTATTGAAATGAGCCCGAATACATTGGCAAAACTTGGCCGAAACGAAGATGTTTCAATGGATGTTTTGAAGAGAATTTGCGCCTATTTGCAATGTGATGTCGGTGACATTATGGAGATGATTCCGGAAGAAAACGATACGAATGGAGATCATGATAATGTCTAAGGGCCAGACTACTTTTAATTTTATAGATTTATTTGCCGGTGCCGGAGGTTTGTCTGAAGGATTTATCCAAGCGGGTTTTAATCCGATTGCGCACGTCGAGATGAATGCTATGGCCGCGCAGACATTAGAGACGAGAGCGGCATTTCATTATTTGAGTAAACAAGATGATAACTCAATTCAGTTTTACTATGCCTATGAAAGAGGAGAGATTACTAGAGCAGAATTGATGGAACATATTCCGGAAGAAGTAATTGCAACAGTAATCAATGAAGAGCTATCTGATAAATCTATCAAGGGTGTATTTGAGCAGATTGATAAGAATATGCAAGATGCAGGTGTGGAACATGTTGATGTAATAGTTGGAGGACCACCTTGCCAAGCATATTCGCTTGTTGGAAGAGCTCAAAGCAGTCATATGATAGTTCCGATGGAAGAAGATCCTAGGAATGAACTTTACAAGATGTATACGCGATTCCTTACCAGATATAAACCAGAGATGTTTGTTTTTGAAAATGTTGCAGGAATTAAATCTGCACGAGGGGGAGCTGCATATAAGAATCTTCAAGCGCATTTAAAACGTGTAGGTTACGAGTTTGAATGTCGTGAGCAGAATGCATTTGATTTTGGAGTTCTTCAAAGTCGAAAGCGAATGATTATTATTGGTTGGAGAAAAGGAACAGAACATTTTTATCCGGATTTTGTGCCACACAATTCGGAGGCAATTGTAAATGATTTGTTAGATGATTTAGCTCCAGTAAATCGAGGAGAAGAAAATAATGCATATGCTGTTCCGTACGAGGACTGCAGTGACTATTTGAAAGAAAGTGGAATACGCACACCGCATGATGTCGTAACACACCACATAGCCAGACCAAATTGTGATAGAGATGTTCAGATTTACGGTATGGCTATTGATGCTTGGAATGATGGCGAACAAAGATTAAGTTACGATAGACTTCCGGAAGAATTAAGAACCCACAGAAATACCACTTCTTTTAAAGATAGATTTAAGGTTGTGGAAGGAAATAAAATAGCTGCCATACAGTGTTGGCTCATCTTGCCAAAGATGGACATTATTTTATTCATCCGGATCGTGAGCAATGCAGATCTATTACTGTTAGAGAAGCTGCTAGACTTCAGACATTTCCTGATAGCTATTTCTTTGAAGGCAGCAGAGGAGAAAAGTTTAAACAAATTGGAAATGCAGTTCCGCCGATGATGGCAAAGGCGATAGCTGAGGCTGTTCGCAATCAGTTGTAAGAAAGGAGAAGCAGCATGGGAATTGTTGATGGAACCTATGCAGAAATAAAAAAGCAAGAGCTTTCACAAAATCCATATAGCTGCTTATCTTTATCTAGGATTGATTTGAATCCACACCAGATAGAAGCTTATGTTTTTTCGCTTGCTGCGATGAAGAATGGTGGTGCTATTCTTGCTGATGAGGTAGGCCTTGGAAAAACAATTGAAGCAGGACTGGTTGTTAAACATCTTTTGATGAGTGGGAAGAGCAGAATTTTATTAATCATGCCTTCTAACTTGAGAAGACAGTGGCAGATTGAACTTGAAGAAAAATTTGATATTGAATCGTTCATAGTAGATAGTTCGAATCTGGAGGAGTACCAGGAGGAACTTCATAAAGACAAAGCGGTTATTATTGCCTCATATAATTTTGCTGCAAGACAAAAGAAACTGCTTGGAAAAGTTCCTTGGGACTTTTGTATATTTGATGAAGCTCATCGAATGAGAAATATACATAAAAGCGGGATGAAGATGGCGTCCGCAATTTTTGAATTAACCAAAGCAATACCCAAGCTTTTGCTTACGGCGACGCCAATGCAGAATACGCTTCTTGATATGTATGGGCTGGTGCAGTTTGTTGATGAAAAAGTCTTTTATAGTAAGGCTGTATTTAGCGAACGTTATGTAAAGAATGAAATGTATGATGAGCTAAAGCAGCAATTAGCTCCTATTGTTCAAAGAACACTTAGAAGTGAAGTGTCAGATTATATTCTATTTCCTGAAAGAAAAGAGATTACGGTAGATTTCTCTCTGTCTCCCAAGGAAATAGAATTATACATGATGATAAATAACTATCTCAAAAAAGAGATATTATACGCTTTGCCTAATTCTAGGCGAACACTTATTACCTCTGTAATTAGAAAACTGCTTGCATCTTCGAGCGTGGCTGTTGCAGAGACTTTTAAAGTGCTAAAAAAGCGACTTGTAGTATTGAAAGAGTCTTCACGCGAAGAATCCGTTGCGGAGAGTTTAGACTACTTCTTTGCTTTTCTTGATGATGAGCTTGATGATGATAATGAGCCAGAAGAACGTCAAGAATTATATACAAGAGAATTGGTTAATGAGTTCATTCAGCACGAGATTGATGAAGTTGATGCAATTATAAAGAAGGCAAATAGCATTACTCATAACGCTAAGGCAGATGCATTAAGAGTGGCTATTGCTCGTGCCTTTGATAGTCAAACAAAAGAAAACACAGACA
>JAILCP010000084.1 GCA_024680055.1 Lachnospiraceae bacterium
TGTTCCATGGTTTCCAACCCAAACGATCAGTGCTCCACCAATTAACAATACGTTTAATGCCATACAAGCGATACCACCAACTGTGGAAACTGCTTTGATCTTATCAAGACCTTTTGTACTGAAGAATGTAACTACTAAGATGAAAGCTACACCTAAAATACCAAGTGTCTGAGTTGAATTAAAGATTCCAAATAAGCTCCAAGTCTGTGTTGTATCTGTTCCGAAAATTGCGTTTGATACCGGAACCATGATACCTGAAGAAATGTTTACAAGCCAAATTACGTAAGATGTATACCACATAAATGTAGCAACAAATGCGTATTTGGTGTTTACACTCTTCTGCATCCAAGAGAAAATTCCTCCCTTTTCATCTTTGAATGCTGAACCATATTCTGCAATCATAAATGCAAATGGTACAAAGAATACGATTGCTGAAATGATGTAGAATGGGATAGCCCCATATCCCATTAAGTAAAATGATCGTGGCATGTTATTAAATCCGTATACTGATGTGAAAATCATAAGGATCAGTGCCACAAGTGACAGTTTCTTCTTATCTTTTGACATAATAAAACCTTCTCCTTCCGCTCGTTTACATGTTCTTGTTAAGAAACTGTCATTATTTTATCTTATTGAACATAAATTCACAAAATTACCTCTGTTTCGCCAAAGGAAACTTCGTATTTTCTAATTCCTTAATACGAAACTTATATTCCTTTACATCTGTATTTTAAACCACATTTTAATTTAGTAAAATTGTTTTTTCACAGCTTTTGTTGATTCTGAGGAAACTTTTGATTTACCTATTTTAAACGTTTTTTAATATTCGATTTAGTTTTTATGTTTTCTTTGGTTGTGGGCAATATTTTAACCGGGAAGTTTGCCGGGAAGCAGATATTTCTTCTATTTCTCCTTTTTATCTGCCTCGCCTACTGATACAAAAAAAGAACCGCCCCGGATGATTCTAAATCATCCGGGTACAGCTCTTTGGTTATGTTATATTATTTCTCGCCTTTTTCAGGAAGGTAACAATCTACACCCTCTGGTAATACTAATGCTAACACAATACCAATGACTGCCGCAATCGCCAAACCTGAAATGGTAACAGTTTCAGTTACAGGAATGCTGTCGCATCCGATACCTACCACCAGAATCAGGGCTGTAATCATTAAGTTTCTGCTGTTTCCAAGGTTTAAACGGGTGTTGATTAAAATTCTTGCACCAACTGCAGAAATCATACCGTAAAGTACAATACTGATGGCTCCTGAAACAGGAGTTGGGATGCTTGTGATCACTCCACCGATTTTGCCGAAGATGCCAAGGACGATGGCAAAGCATGCGGCTATACGAATGATGGATGGATCGTAGTTTTTGGTCACTGCTAAAACACCGGTGTTTTCACCGTAAGTGGTGTTGGCAGGTCCTCCCACCAGACCGGCGAACATGGTTGCAAGTCCGTCACCCAACATGGTTCTGTGGACACCAGGGTCTTTAAAGAAGTTCTGGCCTACAACGGCTCCGTTGGTGGTAATGTCTCCCACGTGCTCGATCATGGTAACAAGAGCAATCGGTGCCAGGGCTAAAATGGCGTCCGGTCGGAATACCGGCATGCAAAGCACCTGTTTCATGATTTCTTTGTCGGTAAAAGCAATCCAGTCCGCATTGGTGACTGCATCGAAGTTGGTAAAACCAAGAGGTGTACACACAATGAAGCCGGCAATGATTCCAAAAAGAATTGGCATCAAATTAAAGATTCCTTTTGCAAAAACAGAGAATCCAATAACTGTAGCTAAAACAACAATGGTAACAATCATGCATTTAATGCTGAATGCCCCGTCCAAGAAAAGGGCGTTATTGATTCCGGAGCTGCTTAAACGAAGTCCGATTACAATAATGATTGGACCGGTAACCACCGGCGGTAAAATTTTGTTAACTTTCTCATATCCTACCATTTTAATAATAACGGAGAATACTACATATACCAAACCCGCAACAATCAATGCTCCTTTTACCGCAGCAAGCTTGTCCAGGTAATCCGGATCCCCCATTCTGGAATCTCCGATGATGGCAATGATACCTCCCATAAATGCAAAACTGGAGCCAAGGAATACCGGCACCTTACGCTTTGTTACGGCATGGAAGATTAAGGTT
Organism: Lachnospiraceae bacterium; assembly: GCA_024680055.1. Lineage (GTDB taxonomy): Bacteria > Bacillota > Clostridia > Lachnospirales > Lachnospiraceae > XBB1006. The sequence goes on from JAILCP010000084.1 coordinate 2,152, forward strand.
CCCACACCTGCACAAAAAAGGGTGATGGATGTGTTTAATCCGGTTAAGGCAGGTACCAAAACCGTTGCGCCAAACATTGCCAGCACATGCTGCAATCCAAGGATCAATTTTTGTGTTGTAGTTTTTGATTCTTTCATATGTTCCTCCTTTTTATAAGACATTACGCCTTCAATATCTATAGTTACCCGAAAAGAAACACCCCTAGTGGGGTGTTTCCCTATAGATTTTTCAATTTTTCATACGCTTTTTCCAAATATGTATTGTCAATTTCATAAAAGCGACCTTCATCCGACATGGATGCAAATTCAGGATCAAGTGGCAATTTACCAAGAACATCCATGTTGTTGTCCTTAGCTACTTCGTCCACATTACTCTTTCCGAAAATAGAAATTTCTTTGCCACAATCCGGGCACTTAAGAAAGCTGTAATTTTCTACAACTCCAAGTACCGGTATTTTCATTAAATTGGCCATTGTTACAGCCTTCTTAACAATCATCTGTACCAACTCCTGAGGAGAGGTAACAACAACAATTCCGTCTACCGGCAATGACTGAAATACCGTTAACGGAACATCACCTGTTCCAGGTGGCATATCTACAAAAAGGAAATCTAAGTCTCCCCAATATACATCGGAATAAAACTGTTTTACCGTATTTGCAATTACCGGTCCGCGCCAGATTACCGGTGCTGAATCATCCTGCATTAAAAGATTTAAGGACATTACCTTAATTCCGCCAGGTGCTTCCATAGGCATTAATCCCATTTCTGTACCAACCGTTGTTCCTTTCAGACCAAACATTTTCGGGATGGATGGTCCGGTGATATCTGCATCTAATATTCCAACAGTATAACCCTGTTTGCTCATTGCAGCTGCAAGGGAAGCTGTTACGAATGATTTACCAACTCCGCCTTTACCACTTACTACACCAACCACTTTTTTCACGGATGAATAAGCATTCAGGTCTACCTTAAAATTAGGCTTTTCTGTCTTCTTCTCTTCTCCCACGATTCTTCCTCCTTTGTTTGGGCAAAAAAAAACCTCAAAAAGGTCTTTTGTTGCACACGCATTTTTATTATTATAATTCAGTATAAATAAAAAGGCAAGGCATTTTTATCTAATTGCCAATTTCACAATACTATGATAGTATTTAAAAAGAGTATGTACACTTTAATGGAAGGTGACCTTATGCTATTTGTTAAGACAGAAAATTTGAAAATCGGAATGCGCGTAGCAAAACCAATTTATAACCGTTTAGGGGTTTTATTGTATGACAGAGAAAGTACTTTAACAGAGCAAGCCATTGCCAGCGTCAAGAATTTTTCTCTACTGGGATTGTATATTTTAGAGCCGGCAGAACCGGCACCGTTGATTACACAGGAGGAAGCTAATTTTGAACGCTTTCAATCTGTATCCATTTTCCGTTTAAAAGAAACATGGGAATTAATACAAAAGGGCGAACAGCCTAAAGATTTAAAATCCCTGGCAGATACCATTATTAAAGAATTTGGCCATTTGGATCATAAGTTCCCTTTTGCACAAAATTTACGAAGCAAAGAGGACTACTACTATAAACACTGTTTGAATTCTGCAATTGTAAGCGCCATGCTGTGCAACCAGCTGAAGATGGATCACGAATCTACTTATGCCATTGTGGTGGCAGCCTTGTTGCAGGACGTTGGAATCGGTAACTTACCTGACGAAATTCAGGCCAAATCCGATAGCGAATATACTGCAGAAGATTTGCAAGTCATTGAACGTTACAAGCAGGTTTCTTATCAGATGCTGAATCCAAGTGCGAACATTTACAATTTACCTGTTTTATCATTGAAGACACTTGCCCAGACAAGCCAGTTTATTGATCACCCTCTGTTTGAGGTGAATCCAAAGGTTCATTGGACCATTCATGCAAAGATTATTCTTCTTGCCAATAAGTATGATGACCTTACTGCAATGGGTGTTAAGAGAGAACCGGCCAGTGATATCCAGGCCATCGGATACCTTCGCAAACGACCGGATAATTATGATCCGTCGGTACTGGATTCTTTAACCGACAGTATTCAGATTGTACCAAGAGGATGCAGTGTGGAATTATCCAATGGAAAAAAGGGACTTGTTATCGAAGACAATAAAGAGGACTTTATGGCACCAATCGTGTTAATGTATGACTCCAACACCATTTTGGACTTAAGTAATCCTTTGATTGCAGCCAAATATCACATTGTGGATATTATGAAGACCATGGATAACCGAATTGAAATTGACGAACATACATTGGAGCATTTCAAAGCGGATACTCTTCTTCAGTCTGAACTGAATAAGATTAAGACCCAGAAGGCACAAAAGGAAAAATCACCTGCCATTGCCAAACCTGCAAAACCGTCAGGAAAAATAGCTACTCCACTTTCTCCGACACCAACCGGTGAAATCAAGTCAACTAAGACTACGGAGAAGTTAAGAACCAAGAAAAAACGACCAACATTGAAATAAAAGTGTAATAAAAACCCCAGAATACCGGTTGATATTCTGGGGTTATTTCTTATTTATTCGGTTTCATAACCTTAAGTCCACCCATATATGGCTGCAATGCTTCCGGAATCAATACACTTCCGTCTTCCTGTACGTTATTTTCCAAAAAGGCAATTAACATACGAGGTGGTGCAACCACAGTATTATTTAAGGTATGTGGTAAGTATTTACCCTTTTCTCCGTTTACACGAATCTTTAATCTTCTGGCCTGAGCATCTCCTAAATTGGAACAGCTACCAACTTCAAAGTACTTCTTCTGACGAGGTGACCATGCCTCCACGTCAATGGAACGAACCTTTAAGTCTGCCAGGTCTCCGGAACAACACTCAAGAGTACGAACCGGGATATCCAAGGTACGGAATAAATCAACGGTGTTTTTCCACATCTTGTCAAACCACATCGGTGATTCTTCCGGTTTACAAATAACAATCATTTCCTGCTTTTCAAACTGGTGAATACGATAAACACCACGCTCCTCAATTCCATGAGCCCCCTTTTCCTTACGGAAACATGGAGAATAGCTGGTTAAGGTTGTAGGAAGTTCCTCTTCCTTCACAATGGTATCGATGAATTTACCGATCATGGAATGCTCACTGGTTCCGATCAGATATAAATCTTCCCCTTCAATCTTGTACATCATGGCATCCATTTCCGCAAAGCTCATAACACCCTGTGCCACTTCACCACGAATCATAAAAGGTGGTACACAATAGGTAAATCCTCTGTCAATCATAAAATCTCTTGCATAGGAAATGACGGCAGAATGAAGTCTTGCCACATCTCCCATCAGGTAATAAAATCCGTTACCTGCCACCTTTCTTGCCCCGTCAAGATCAAGGCCGTTGAAAGATTCCATAATTTCCGCATGATAAGGGATTTCATAATCAGGAACCACAGGTTCACCGAACTTTTCAACTTCCACATTTTCAGAGTCATCTTTTCCGATTGGAACTTTCTCATCGATGATGTTTGGAATTATCATCATACGTTTCTTAACTTCTTCCTGGTACTCTGCTTCCTTCGCTTCCAATTGGGCAAGACGTTCTGCGTCCTTGTTCACCTGTTCCTTTAAGGCTTCTGCTTCTTCCTTCTTTCCCTGTCCCATAAGGGCTCCGATTTGTTTGGATACCTTCTTTCGGTTACCGCGAAGGGCATCTGCCTCCTGCTGTGACTCTCTTGCCTTTTTATCAAAATCTATGACTTCATCTACCAATGGTAATTTGCTGTCTTGAAATTTCTTTTTGATATTTTCTTTAACAATATCCGGGTTTTCACGCAAAAATTTAATGTCGATCATTTCTGCTCCTCCTATTTTTTTATCTTTTTTATTATAAAATATTCAACCTGCAAATACAATACCCCCACGCTAAAACCAGCAGCGGAAAGCCGATGCGAAAATAGTAATGCTTTGTTTTATGGTGAAAGAAACACATACCAAGGGTTCCTCCAATGGCTCCGCCCAAAACAGGGAAAAGAAACAGTGTTTTTTCCGGAATTCGATATTCACCTTTTATGGCTTTCTTTTTATCCACACCCATCAGGATAAAACTGATTGCATTTACAACAAGAAAATAGAACCAAAACGCTTCCCTCATAATTACCTCAAAATCAAATGAGGCTGCCATAAATGACAGCCTCACAAGAAACTAAATTATTATTTTGTATCTTTTTTCTTTGCTTTCATTAAGTACCAGATAGAACCGGTTAAGCATACAGATGAGTAAGCACCTGCAACAATACCTACCATAAGTGGTAATGAGAACTCACGAATGGATACAACACCCATTACGAATAAGAACGCTACCATTACAAAAGTTGTAATAGAAGTATTGATACTTCTTGAAAGTGTCTGTGTAATACTGCGGTTTATAATTTCTCTTAACTTCTCAGGATCACGTGAGCCGCTTCCATTTAAGTTCTCACGGATACGGTCAAAGATAACGATGGTTGCGTTAATGGAGTAACCAACGATGGTCAACATAACCGCAATAAATGTATTACCTACAGAAATACGAACGATTGCATAACATGCAAGCACAACCAAAACGTCATGTAATAATGCGATGACCGCACTTGCAGAGAATCTGAAGTCCTTAAATCTGAACCAGATGTAAATCAACATTAATACCAAAGCAATGGCTACAGCCACAATGGCATCCTGTCTCATTTCGTTGCTGACAGTAGCACTGATACTTTCAAATGTGATGCTCTTTTCATCTACACCTAACTTATTAACCAATGCATCATCAAGAGCAATACGCTCATCATCTGTCAAGACTCTTGTTTTAACAATAATCTGAGTAGAATCGGTTACTTTCTGAGTCTGTACATTATTATCACCAATTGCCTCGGATACAACGGGAACAATCTTCTCTTCCATCTGCTCTACGGTATAATCTTTACCAAAGTCTGCAGTAGTGGATGTACCACCCATAAAGTCAAGGCTGTAATTTAATGCTCTTTCACCCTTGGAGGAATGAATTCCCATAGATACAAATCCACATGCAATTACAAGAACTGCAACACAAATTAAAATGTTCTTCTTGCCAACAAAGTCGAAAGATTTCATCTCTTTTGCTTTTCCATAGTACTTCTCATCAGAGAATCCTACCGCATAGAAAGCCTGCATAATATACTTTGTAATAATAAGTGCAGTTATCATGGATAAAATAATACCAATACCGAAGGTATAAGCAAATCCTTTTACAGTACCGGATCCAAAAGCACCAAGTACAATGGCTGCAATTAAGGTTGTAACGTTACCGTCAATAACTGCGGATAACGCTTTCTTATATCCGATTCTCATTGCAGAGGATACGGATTTACCTGCTGCAAGTTCCTCTCTGATACGAGCGAATACTACAACGTTGGCATCCACCGCCATACCAAGGGAAAGAATAATACCTGCAATACCAGGAAGTGTTAATGTGATTCCAAACAGTCTTAATAAGACCATCATAAGTCCTGTATAAATAGCAAGACCAAGTGCGGATGCAAATCCAGGTAAGAAATAGATAACGGTCATGAAGATCATAACCACAAGTAACCCGATACCTGCTGCCTTCACACTGGTTGCAAGCGCTGCATCACCAAGTGTTGCACTGACTTCCTGCGCTCTTAACTGTTTCAATGTTAAATCCAATGTACCGATACGGATATAAGAAGCTAATTTGTCAACTTCATCCTTATCATAGTCACCGCTGATTGTGGCAACACCACCGGAAATTCCGTTGCTGATTTTTGGATTACTTAACATTTCATCGTTGTAATAAATGGCTAATACTTCACCAACATGCTCTGAAGTATACTGGTAGAACTTGTCGGCAGCCTTATCTGTCATTGTAAGTTCTACCACGTTTTTCTTTGCACCGGTAGAAGAATCAGTCTCTGTTACACCCTGAGCATCTTTGATGTCATCTCCGGTAAACTGTACATTACCATCACCATCTCTGAACTCAAGTTCTCCAGGCTCTTCCAGTTCTGCAAACATATCAGAACTTCCACCCGGAATGTCTACGTTAATTCTGTCTTCGCCTTCAGCATAAACCTGTGCTTCTGTAATACTTCCGTCGGATGCTGTCTGCACACGTTGCTGTAATTTGTAAATTGTGTCATTTAACTGTTCCGTAGTAGGTGTATCCCCTTCTACTTCATAAGTGATGCTGACACCGCCGGCCAAATCAAGGCCAAGTCCAATCGCATCCCCACTACAGGATTCTACTCCTGTTGTTCCCCTTAAGATTCGTACACCAAAGAAGGATGTTAATCCAAGCACAACAACTGCAAGGATAAGAATCAGGGAGCCCTTACTCTTCTTCATTGTTTTTACCTCGCTTTATCGCTACATTTTGCCTTCGGCTTTCATTTCAGCTTCAGCAACTTTTATCATAATTGCACATTCAATACGCTTCTTCTGTAACTCACAGCCCATTTCATATGCATTATTGATGTCTCCTGTAAAGTTGTAAGAATTTGCTGCACAACCACCGCTGCAATAGAATTTTGCAAAGCACTCGCGGCACTTCGGTTTTGCATATACATTACATTTCTTAAACTTACGCTGTAAATCAAAATTCTTTAGACCTTCATCCACGTTACCCATGATAAATTCTTCCTTACCAACAAACTGATGGCATGGATAAAAATCACCCCAAGGAGTAACCGCCAAGTACTCTGTTCCCGATCCACAACCGGAAAGTCTCTTAGCCACACAAGGTCCACCCTCTAAATCTATCATAAAATGGAAGAAATTAAAATCTTTTCCTTCTTTTTTTCTGCGAACCATTTCTGCAGCCAGCTCATCGTACTCTTTGAAAAGTCCCGGTAAGTCCTCTTCACGAAGGGCATAGCTGTCTGTTTCCTCTGCCACAACCGGCTCTACGGAAATCTGTTTAAAGCCTAAATCTGCAAGATGAAGTACGTCTTTTGAAAAGTCTAAATTGTTTCTTGTAAAGGTACCTCTTGCATAGTAGTTTTCCTGATTACGGCTTTCTGCAAGTTTCTGGAATTTCGGAACGATTAAATCATAACTTCC
>JAILCP010000014.1 GCA_024680055.1 Lachnospiraceae bacterium
TTACCTTTTAATACAGGAAGTTTGGCTACCATACTCTGGGTTTCGGTCAACTGATATCTTCCACCGTATGGCATCAGCACGCTGCCTGCGCCGATGGATGAGTCAAAACGCTCTACCAAACCTTTCTGTGAACATACATTAAGGTTTTTCAATGTATCAAGCCATGCTTCTTTGGCATCCTCAACGTCACCGCCTTTGAAGAAATTCTCTTCCTGTTTTGGCATTTCCACATACACGTCAGTTTCCTGATGTGCACCGTTGGTATCAAGGAATGCTCTGGAAAGATCAACAATGTTCTTTCCTCTCCAGTTCAAAACAAGTCTTGGCTCTTTGGTAACCGTTGCCACAGAAACAGCCTCTAAGTTTTCTTCGTTGGCATATGCAAGGAAGGTATCCACGTCTTTTGGATCAAGTACCACTGCCATTCTTTCCTGAGATTCGGAAATGGCAAGTTCTGTACCGTCAAGTCCTGCATATTTCTTAGGAACTTTATCAAGTTCAATATATAATCCGTCTGCAAGTTCTCCAATGGCAACAGATACACCGCCTGCACCAAAGTCGTTACATTTCTTAATAAGGCTTGCAACTTCTTCTCTACGGAAAAGTCTCTGAATCTTACGCTCGGTTGGAGCATTACCCTTTTGCACTTCTGCACCGCAGGAGCTTAAAGAGTCTTCTGTATGGGCCTTGGAAGAACCGGTAGCACCACCGCAACCGTCACGGCCTGTTTTTCCGCCAAGAAGAACAATAATGTCACCCGGATCGGAATTCAAACGTTTTACACAACGACGTGGAGAAGCGCCCATAACCGCACCAACCTCCATACGTTTTGCAACGTAGTTCGGATGATAAATTTCTTTTACATAACCTGTGGCAAGTCCGATCTGGTTACCATAGGAGCTGTATCCCTGAGCCGCTTCGGTACAGATTTTTCTCTGTGGAAGCTTTCCTTCCAGGGTTTTTGAAACAGGAACGGTAGGATCTGCCGCACCGGTAACACGCATTGCCTGATATACATAGGATCTTCCGGAAAGCGGGTCTCTGATGGCTCCGCCAAGACAGGTAGCCGCACCACCAAAAGGTTCAATCTCAGTTGGATGATTGTGGGTTTCATTCTTAAAACTTACAAGCCACTCTTCTTCTTTTCCGTCCACTTCCACCGGAACCACAATGCTGCAGGCATTAATTTCATCAGATTCTTCCTGATCCTGTAATTTTCCTTCTGCCTTTAATTTCTTCATACCCATAAGAGCAATATCCATTAAGCATACATACTTGTCGTCTCTGCCTTTGTAAAGCTCCTTCATGGTAGAAAGATAATTCTCATAAGTCTTTGTAATTGGTTTATTATAGTAACCATCTTCAAATTCCACGTTCTTTAATTCTGTTGAGAATGTGGTATGACGACAGTGATCGGACCAATAGGTATCAAGTACACGAATCTCTGTCATAGATGGGTTACGCTTTTCCTCATCTCTAAAGTAGTTCTGAATGTGTAAAAAGTCCTTGAAGGTCATGGCAAGTCCAAGGGAATCGTATAAATCCTTTAAATCCTTCTCAGACATATCCTTAAATCCGTCAAAAATAATTACATCATCCGGTTCATCATAATGAGCCACCAAAGTTTCCGGTTTCTCATCTCCTACTTGTCTTGAATCCACAGGGTTGATACAAAGATCCACAACCTCTTTAAATTCTTCCTCGCTGCAGCTGCCCTCTAATACATAAGTGGTTGCAGTTTTAATAACCGGCTTTTCTTCTGCATTTAAGAACTGAATACACTGCTCTGCAGAATCTGCTCTCTGATCAAACTGTCCAGGTAAAAACTGGGTAGTAAAGGTCTTTGCACCTTTTGCATCAAAGGTCTCTTCATATACATCATCTACCGGCGGCTCGGAAAAAATAGTTCTGAGAGCCTCCTGATAGGTTTTTTCTGAAACATTTTCTACGTCATAACGAATTAAAATTCTTACATTGGTAATGGTTTTAATTCCCAAATAATCTCTGATTTCTCCTAAAAGAGCCTTGGCACTTACTGCATACTGCTCTTTCTTTTCCACATAAACTCGTCTTACATTACTCATACTGTACCTCCTAGTACAAAACTGATTTCAATTCATTTTATCACGGAACCTACAATTAATAAAGTTAATATAACTTATCTTATTCATTAGTTGTACTTATTATCTACCAGTGGTAAAATAAGCATAGCTTTTCATTGATCAAAGGAGGTTGTTATGCAGGATATTAATTTTGAACTTTACAAGGTATTTTATGAGGTGGCCACTTCAAGGAGTTTTACTGTTGCCGCAAAGAATCTGTATGTATCCCAGTCTGCCATCAGCCAGTCCGTTAAGACCCTGGAGGAAAAGCTGGGCCAGCCTCTTTTTATCAGAACCACCAAATCGGTAAAACTAACCTTTGCGGGAGAAATTCTTTTTTCCCACATTGAACCGGCACTACACTTAATTACCCAGGGACAAAAGCGCATCAGCGAGGAGAACTCCCTAAAAGGCGGTCAGCTTTCCATCGGCGCCTCAGATACCATTTGCCGCTATGTGCTGCTGCCTTATTTGCAAAAGTTTCATAAGCTCTACCCCATGGTTTCCATAAAAGTTACCAACCAAACCTCCCTAAAATGCGTGGACCTGCTGAACGAGGGAAAGGTGGACTGTATTTTAACCAATACCCCCAACTCCAGACTTTCCGGGGATTTCCATACCACCAAAGTCTATACCTTTGAAGATACCTTTGTGGCAGGAAACGGATACAAGGATTTAAAAGAGCGCACCCTTACCCTGAAAGAATTGCTGGACTACCCGATTTTAATGCTGGATAGCGCCAGTACCACCAGCGAATTTTTGCATAATCTGTTTTTGCAAAACGGTCTTCAACTGGTTCCGGAAATCGAACTTGGAAGCAACGACCTTTTAATTGAACTGGCAAAAATCAATCTTGGCATCGCCTTTGTACCGAATTATTGCATCCCGGCCCACGAAGATAATCTTTTTGTGGTAAAAACAAAAACAAGACTGCCAAAGCGCCACATTGTGGCAGCCACCGGAAGTCTTGTTCCCAATTCACCTGTTGTAGAGGCCTTTTTAAACCTTTTACCAAATGCGGATTAATTCCAAAAGTCCTCAAGCTGTTTTTCGATATTGTCCACGGTACAGGATTTGTAGCCATCCCATTCCCTTGGGAACAATTCCCTGTACTCTCGTTGATGAAATCGCTCATCCAATAAAAGAATCACCCCTTTGTCATTGAGGGTGCGAATCACCCTTCCCGCTGCCTGCAGCACCTTATTCATGCCCGGGTAGCGAAAGGCGTATTGAAAGCCGTCCTGCCCCTTTTCATCGTAATGGTTTTTCAAAACATCCCGTTCGTTGCTGATTTGCGGAAGTCCGGTTCCCACAATAATGGCACCGATCAGCTGATTTCCCCGTAGATCAATACCCTCGGAAAAAATGCCTCCCATAACGCAAAAACCAACCACTGTACCGGTTTCTTCTTCTCCGAAACGATTGAGGTAGGCCTCTCTTTCCTCTTCTGTCATGGCACTTTCCTGCAAAAGAATCTCCATATCCTCCTTAGGCATCACCTCATACACATCCCTCATAAACTTATAGGAAGGGAAAAACACCATGTAATGACCGGCCTTTGCTTTTACCGCATTTTGAATATAGGCCGCAATGCGCATATACTCCTTTGTGCCACGACGTGTGTACTTACTGCTCACATCGGTGGCCACAAAGATCTCGCTCTGCTGTCGTAAAAAAGCGGTTTTTGCATACACCGCATAGGCATCTTCCTCCTCACTGAGCATGCTTTTATAGTACCGGATCGGTAAAAGGGTTGCGGAAAAATACACCGTACTTCTTGCCATATCAATCCGGCGTTGCAACACCGCTGCCGTATCGATGCAATATAGTTTTATCTTGAATTTTCCGTTTTCGTCATGCTCGGTATAGACGGTGTAATTCTCGTCCATAATGTCACACATATTCAAAAAATGACGCAAATCCAGATAAAACTGGGAAAACTCATCCCCACCGTCAAATTCCGGATTGTTCTTAAAAAACAGATCCAGCTCCCCGCTAAGCTGCATAAGCGCATAGACAAAAGGAGAAAAGCTTTGAATCACCTGATAGGTATCGCACTTTCTCTTATATTCCAGCATCAGTTTATTGCATTTATCAAGGGCCTTGGCCACCCGTCTGCTGTGCTCCTTCATCAACCGTTTGATTTCCAAAAAGCTCTCTTTATAAAGCACCGCAGAATACATCTCCCTGGCCCGTTCAATCATGTTGTGGGCCTCATCCACAAGAAAAATGTAATCTCCTTTAATCCCTTCTGCAAAAAAGCGCTTCAGGTACACATTTGGATCAAACACATAGTTATAATCACAGATTACCGCATCGCACCATAGGGATACATCCAGAGAAAATTCAAAGGGACAAAGCTGTTTTTCCAGGGCAAAACCGATTAAGGATTCCCTGTCATATATCCCTTCCCTTGCAATGTATTCGTAAACACAGTCATTTACCCGGTCAAAATAACCTTTGGCATAGGGGCAATCCACCGGATTACAGCTTCGCTCTTCCAATGGACACACCTTATCCTTGGCGGTTATGGTAAGCACCCTGGCTCTTAACCCCTGATCAATCAAAAGGGAAAAGGCATCCCCCGCCGCCGTTCTTGTAATGGTTTTGGCGGTGAGATAAAAAATCTGTGACGCCAGCTGCTCTCCTGCTGCTTTCACACTGGGAAATACGGTACAAAGGGTTTTTCCCACTCCGGTGGGCGCCTGAATATAAAGGGTCTTTTTGCGAAGCACCGATAAGTACACGTCTCTCACCAGCTCCTTTTGCCCCTTTCGATAGGTAAAAGGAAATTCCAGTTCCTTAACGGATGAAACATAGGTATCCCTTGCCTCCATACGAAACTGAATCCACTTTTGATATTCTTTATATAACCCTTCAAACCAGGTGGTTAATTCCTCTATGGAATAACTTTCCACAAAGCGTAAAATTTCCTCTGTATCCAGGTTGCAGTAGGTCATCTGTACACGGATGGTATCCAGTTTCTCTTGCGTTGCATACATGTAGGCGTAGCATTTTGCCTGTCCAAGGTGCACCTCAACCGGTTCCTTCATATCCTCCAAATCCCGGTAGACCCCTTTGATTTCATCAATCATAACGCCCTTATCATCCTGAATAATCCCATCGGCTCTGCCTTCCAAGATAAAATCATAGTCCGGTTCCTTTTTGCATAATTTTAAGGTAACCTCAGCCCGGTAGTCCCCTGCCATAGAAGTTTGAATCTTTCTGTGAATACGACTTCCCTCCAGCATGGCGTCTGCCTGGTTAAGGTTACCTCTTCGATTGTCAATATCTCCTGTTCTCAGTAAAAACTCCACAAAGTTACGCACCGAAACACGTATACTGCTTTTGCTCTCCTGCTTCATGTGTAAAGTTGTTACCCTTTCTCTTCATCTTCGTAAGGGAATGGTATGGCTTTTCGCACCGTTTTGTTTCCCTCTTTTACCAGCATGGACACCGCCGTGCTGATGTATTTTTTGGTTTGCGGCGTTAGATTCTTCATTTCCTTTACCAGTGCCAGGGCGTTTTTCAATGGCTCTTTCTGAATGGAAGTCACCGTTGAAAATCCTGCTGCCATTAGCACGTTAAAAATGGCATCCACCACATACTTTTTCTCCTCCACCGTTAAGTCCTCAATCCATGCACTAATGGTGGAATCTATCTTCTTGCTGCCGTCACTGACTGTTTCCAGATAGATAAAATGGCGTCCCAAAACTTCCCAGCTGGTTGCATCATGCTGCATTCCTCCGCTTTGGGTGCTTCTTACAATGGTATAGGCCTCTCTGTGCTCCAAAAGCATTCCCACAATGGAACTTTCCGGCACAATGGTTCGAATCTTAGGAAGCATTTCCATGTATTCCTTGGACTCCACAATGTCTTTTCGAAATCCCGGCCCATCGTTATTAAACACCAAAAGTATGTCCTTTTGGTATGCTTTTTTACATTTTACAGCGGCATACACGGAAAGATTGCCTCCCTTGGAATGGCCGCCTACGTAAATCTTTTTCTTTGGATATAACCCCTTTATGTTCTCAAGATACTCTACCGCGTCCTTCTGGGACTGTATATTTGAGGCATAACACATGGTCAAATCCTCTTTCCATCCCACCAGGGTATTGTCGGTTCCCCGAAATGCGATGTATAGGCAGTTTTCCCCAAGGTCCATGGTAATGGCGCTAAACTGTTGCTTCTCTGTGGTCTGCTGCACATAAAAGCCAAGATAACAATCTTTGAAACGTTTGCTTTGTGCCATTTTAGCAAGTACCCCTGTTGCCCGAATCTGCTGACTTTCCATGGACTTTTGCTTACGAAGGGTGTATTTTTCAAAATACAAATCTGCCACTTCTTTTACCGTAAGCATGCCTTCCATGCCCTCTTTTACAATACCTTCAAAGGGTGCATAGCACATCTGTGCAATCAATAAATTGTCCACTTCATTAAACTTTGACTGTTGGAATGTCAAATCCCCACGCCAGTCAAGATAGTCCAGCATATTGGCCATAAATTACCTTGCCTTTCCTCCCACATCGGAAGTATCTAGTTTCAATCCAAGACAGTTTCCTTCTTTATCGTCCATAAAACCTTCGGAACTGTCCGGACGGATCACTGCAATAAAGGTCTGGAAAATCAACTGTATATCAAGTAAAATGGAAAACTGCTCAATATACATCATATCCATGATTAATTTATCCTTCGGTGTGGTGTTGTATTTTCCCTGAATCTGGGCATAGCCGGTAAGTCCTGCCTTCACACGAAGACGGTAAGAGAATTCCGGCAAAGCTTCTGTA
>JAILCP010000015.1 GCA_024680055.1 Lachnospiraceae bacterium
TTCAATCCGGTCAATGTAGCTTATTTCCTCGGCAATTCTTCCAATGTAATCCTCGCCAATGGATTCCTCTGAGTTTTCTATCCGGATATCCTTGATTGTACAATATTCTCCGGTAATTGCTAAATATGCGTGCTTTGTGGCATCCGGCAACGCCACAACGACATCCATATCCTGTTGCTCGCTCTGAACGTGTACCTTCACGTGATCCCGATACTTCACTGCAATCACGTCATATCCCACCGTCACAAGACGTTTATCATCTTTCATCATGGAATAGGTCTTCTTTACATTTCGTGCTGCGGTGCTGACCACATGACCATCCACCCAGATTTCTGCATACTCTAAGTATTGTAAAACTCGAATGCTTCGATCATCCTTATGAACACATCCGTCATAAGAGTCAAAAAGGATAAATGTCGGAATCGAAGTCTGTGCGTCAAATTCCTTATCCGGCTTTACTTCAAAATGTATTCTGGTAATTTTTGAGGATAGACGCAATCCATCGGAGACAATCTCTTTATAATCATCAAAATGCATCTGATCAAGTTTGCTAAGGTCGGTTTTTTCTCTGTTTTTGTCCTCATCCTCTTCTTTCATCAAATAATCCACATCCTGGTCAATTAAATTCACCATAATGTTGGTAAATTTTGGATCCAGCTGTGTTCCTGAACCTTTAATCAATTCCTCTCGCACTGTACTCTGCGGAAGGGGATCTCTGTAACTACGCTTGGATGTCATGGCATCATAGGCGTCTGCCACAGAAATAATACGGGCCATTTCCGGAATTTCTTCTCCCTTTAACCCCTTTGGATAGCCTTTTCCATCATAACGCTCATGATGGTATACGGCACCCACACTCAATAGCGGAAAATCTGTAATGGGTGAAAGAATCTGACCTCCGATGTTTGGATGTTCCTTCAGTATTTCGTATTCCTCGTCGGTAAGACCCACGTCTTTTTTTATAATACTGTCGCTGATACCCATTTTACCTACATCATGTAATAAGGCACTGTAATAGATATCTTCACATTCTTTTTCATCCTTACCTGCAATTTGGGCTATTCTTCTTGAGTAGTCCGCCACTCTGACAGAATGTCCTTTTGTATACTGATCCTTTGAATTTATTGCGGTTGCGAAGGCGGTTGCCGTCTGCTCAAACAGCTTTTGAATATTCTTTTTCTCTTCCTTCAAATATTCGATTTCCAGCCGGTTGGCCCTCTCCACCGTCTGATTCATTTCTATAATGGAGAAAATGTAAAGGACCACACTCATTCCTACCGTGGCAATATTTGTCAGGGAAATTCCATAGGAAAATACCTGAATAATGGATGCTATAATCGGTATGGCCGTAAACAGAAGCAACGATAATCTCATTAAAGGATTAATCCTGTTATAATACTGTATAACCACCGAACAATGGATTCCTAAAATCAATAACGGAATAATATAGCATACTAAAAAGCCCGGACCTCTTTGATAACGGTTCTGATCGTCAAATACATAATAAAAACCTGTAAATTGAGATAAAATAATTAAAAACCAACCGATAGACGCCAGGACTTCCGCAACAATCAACCGTCTCGGTAACTTTTCAACGCCCACTTCCTCATGCAACAAATCCGATATAAATAGGTTCAACGAATGTACCACAGCCAGGGTTAAAAAGAATACCATAAAATTGGATACTCTTACCATCCAATATCCCAGCTCACTTACATCACCACGATAGATGTATGCCAATCGGTCAAACAGCAGAAGACCGGTTGCCGCCAGCTCCATATAAACAAAAGCCATCCTTCTTTTCCTCGGCAATGTGTTGGTTATAAAGGCGTACACTGCAATAATAGCCGTCATACTGGCTATGGAAAGCATGATATTTAGTTGGTGTACTCTAAAAAATTCAACCATTTTTTATCCTTTTCTCTTCATAAAAAATTCATTCAGGTTCTGCAATAACTCGTCTTTTTCAATGGTCTTCAAAAAATACCCCTCAGGTTTTAAGGCCACAACTTCCATAACACTTTCTTTATCGCTTTTACCGGTTAAAAACATGACCGGAATGGAGCTGGTTTCCGGATCGCTTCGCAGCATTTCCAACACCTGCGGTCCTCCGGTTATCGGCATTTCATGGTCCAACAAAATCAGATCCACCTTATTCTTTCCAAGCCATTTTATGGCCTGCAAGCCGGAACTTGCCATGGCAACTTTATAAGGCTCCTTTAGCCAGTCTCTGATAACTCCAAGATAGGTCGGATCGTCATCCACCACAAGGATACGCTTTTTAAACTCTCCGGATTCCATCTTATTCATCAGCTCACTGACTGTTTTTACGAATGCTTCATTGTTCACCGGTCTGATAAATTTCTGATATACCAATTCTTTTGGAATGCTGTTGCAAATTTCGGCAACATCCTCCTTTTCACCGATCGGTATCATTACACTGTATTCCTCAGACATCTTATCAACAAGAAAATGTAACACATCTTCATGAGGACTTTCTCCCTCGTCCATATATAGCACCACGAGAGCCGTTCCGTCCCAGTTCTTATTAATGTCATCGATATTCCACGGTACAAATACACACTCAAATCCGGCGTCCTGAATCTTCTTCACCGCCACACGAATTAAAAACGTCTGTTTTGCACCGGTAACCATCACGTGCTGTTTTGGCATGTCACTTCCTCCAATTCTATCCTTCAATTACGTTTTCCATAGCGTCCCAGTCAAATGTTTTTAGTAATTTTCCAAGCTTCGCTATTTTTTCTTCATCCTTTTCGGATAATTTATATTCCTTTAATTCATTTATAATCATTTCCACTGCATCATAATCCATCTGTGGAATGACTTCTCTTAATGCTACATATGCCGCTTCTAATTCACTATCCGGAATCGGCTCTTTGTCCACATCTTCCGTTACGGCATTCTCTTCATCTAATCGAGCTAATTTGTCCTTATATTCACGATACTTTTTGAGAAGCACTTTTGTATTCGCATCTATAAATATCATATCACGTTTGTTTCCGGCTTCTTCTAATTTTCTGCACAACTCGGAAAGCTCCATGGCACCAATAATTCTTGCAGAACTCTTTAACGCATGAACCTTTACCGTGTACAACTTAATATCGCCTTCTTTATATGCATCTTCTATTACCTTCGAATTTTCATCGATGGTGTCATAGAATAAATTCAACGCAAAATTGAAAGAGGAAATTCCGCCGGAATTCTTGATACCATCTTCCAGGGATACTCCTTCCACCTCATTTAACCACTCTAAATTATCCTGCAATGAAGACTCTTCCACCTCTGTTTCTTTCACAGATGGCTTTTTCATAATTTCTTCCGGCAGATGTTTCATAATGGTATGCTCTACCGCCACAGTATCAATCGGCTTTTCCAAATAACCGTTGAAACCTTTTGAAGTATAGAATTTTTCTCCACCGGCTGTTGCATTGGCTGTCAACGCATATACCGGCAAATCCGGGTACTTCTCTCGAATTTTGGCCATGGTTTCCACGCCATCCATTCCCGGCATCATGTGATCAAGGAATACCACGTTGAAGTTTCCCACCTTTAACTTCTCCAGACATTCCTTACCACTCTCGGCAGTTGTTACAAAAACTTCCGTCGGCTTTAACAGACCTTTCATTACCGTTAAGTTGATCGGATTATCATCAACCACCAAAATATCCGCATCCGGCGCCACAAATTGCGGTACGTACGGTCCTCTTACTCTTGTGTCTTCTTCTTCGTGGAATACACCGACCGTATCTTCGTCTGCAATTTTCTGTGTCAGGCTTAGTATAAATTCGCTGCCCTCACCGTATACACTTTCACACCACAGTTCGCCGTTCATCAACTCCGCAAACTGTCTGGAAATGTTTAATCCAAGACCGGTACCCTGAATTCCACTGTTCTTTTCTTCATCCAAACGCTCATAGGCGCTAAAAAGTTTATCCATATCCTCCTGTTTTACACCCATACCGGTATCTTTTACCGACAATCTGAGTTTACAGGAAAGATCTGTTTTCTCGCTGACCTTCACCTTTAAGGTGAATCCGCCTTCTTCCGTATACTTCACTGCATTGGTAAGGAAATTCAAAATAATCTGTTTTATCTTTCCTCCATCACCGTACAGTCTCTTTGGAAGTTCTTCATCAATTTCCACATCAAAAAACAGCTTCTTTGCTTCACTTCTGACGCGAATCATGGTGATTACGGAACGAAGCAGTTCCACGGTATCATATTCCTGCTCCACAAGATGCATTTTGCCCGATTCGATTTTGGAAATATCAAGTAAGTCATTGATCAATCCTAAAAGTGAATCGGTGGAACTTTTTATATCGAGGGCATAGTTCACCACAGACATATAATATTTCTTTGGTACACCTGTGGATTCCTCTCGAAGAATCATCTCATCCATACCCAAAATCGTATTGATTGGGGTTCTTATTTCGTGAGACATATTTGCAAGGAATCTGGATTTTGCCAGATTTGCACGGATGGCCTCATCCTTTGCCTCCTGAATCTGAACATACTGTTTCCGGATGACCGTACCGGTCATTACTCTCCATACAATCACGCCGGCTAAAATCGCAATTAAGGCAAGGGCAAATACTCTCACTGCCAAAAGTTCAAAAACCGTTGGCGTCTTTTTAATATTAAAGGTTTCATCGGATAGTACTTTTATTCCGTTTTCATCAAGAATCTGAATGTGCAGAACATAGTCACCGTATGGTAATTCTGTATACTCCAATGAGGCAATTCGATCCTGAGGTGTGATAATACCCTTATCACGGCTTCCATCAAGATAAACACGAACCATAGGATTGGTCATGGTATAATCCAACACATCCGGAGTTATATGTATACGATTGGTTCTGGCAGGAATCACGTAGACACCCTTCTCATTCGGCTCAATCTCCACATCATCTCCGCATACACACCCTACATTCGTCTTTATGTACGACATTTTATTGAAGTATTTATTTATGTTCACCTTAGACACTCCGGTTTGACCCGCAATGTACAGGTTGTCATCTTTATCCAGCTCGCTGTAACAATGAGCAATCGGTAAACTGGTTAACCCATTTGCCAGGGTATATAGTTTGTAATCTGTTATATTATCTTTTAACATATCATCCTCTTTCACAGAATACACGCCTTGAGAGGACAATACCCAAAGTTTCTTTTCACCGTCATCAAAGAGGTCAAAGTTGTTATTATATGGAAAACTCTTTATATTTTTTATCTTTCCACCCTTCATATACTGAATGGAATTTGAGGTTATAATCCAATAAAGATCCTTGCGATCGTCCTTTTTCACTCTCATGATGACATCACTGGTAAGCCCATGTTTTCCGTTGAGTACCGTAATTTTATCGCCCTTAATCTTATACAGACCATTTCCATCGGAACCGGCAAAAATGCATCCGTCATTTCCTTCACAGACCGTCAGGATTACGGTATTTTTCATGCCCTGCTCTTTTCCGATGATTCGCTGAATTTTACTGTCCTTAATCACAGCCACACCACCGTTGGTACCAACGATTATGCTATTGTTACTGCCTTTGGCAATACATCTTATTTCATCACTTGGCATTCCTTCATCCACGGTATAAGTAGAAA
The DNA here is from genome assembly GCA_024680055.1 of Lachnospiraceae bacterium. Taxonomy (GTDB): domain Bacteria; phylum Bacillota; class Clostridia; order Lachnospirales; family Lachnospiraceae; genus XBB1006. The sequence goes on from JAILCP010000015.1 coordinate 5,626, forward strand.
TCTTACCATCCTCAGAAATGCGTACAAGTCCTTTTCCCTCTGTAAATGTTGCTACCCAAATGTTTTTCTTCTCATCTTCAATGATACAGCGAATTCTATCGCCATTAAAAAATTTGGTTAATTTATTTTCTTTTACTTTTTGATTCTTACTGATAATCCGAAGACCGATATCCGTTCCGATATAAAGCTCGCCATTATGCAAGCAGGTTGTATTCACCACTTCCTGCTCCATTCCGGCATTCGCGCTGTAATCCTGGAAGTTGCTTACCACAATCTTCATCACACCCTGTCTTGAGGATGCCATCCAGATATTTCCCTGATAATCTGAAGTCATCATCTCGATGGAATCGTTCATCGGCAAATCTTTTATTATATGAAAATGTTCCTTTTTATCCAGATAGCCCAGCATATTTTCAGAAGAAATCCACACTCTGTCACACATATATGTCATCCAGTGAACATCTACCATGGGATCTAACTTGATTTTTTTAAGCTCACCAGCCTTTTTACCAAAACGTCCATGATATACCACGTTGCTCTCTGTTCCAAAGTACAAGGTTCTCGCTTCCTTCGGATCCGTTAAAATGGTGGTAATTCCTTCCATACCAAGACTTTCACTGGTATAAAAAGTGTTTATGCTGCCGGAATCCAAAGAGAATACACATCCGCTGGCTCCCTGACCATAGACATGTCCGTCCACATCCGCCATTAAACGAAGTACACGCTCTTCGTTAATTCTCTTATCATCCACTGTGAAAAGATTCATGGAACGATCCACATAATTAATTCCGGCTGTGGTTCCGATATAAATGTTTCCTTTTTTATCTTCTGCAAATGCACGAATAGAGGATGAGTTTAATCCATCCTCTTTTGTAAAATGCGTACTTTTATTTCCATCAATTACAACCACACCATTGTCATTGGTGGCAACCCAAATACGACCATCGCTATCTTCATATAAGTATCTTCCGTTGGTTAATCCGTCTGCGGAATCAAGACGTTTAAATTCCACACCATCATATTTTATAATGCCACTGTAACCACCAATCCACACATAACCGTCATCGCTTCCCATAATGCAGTTGGCTTCTGAAGTTGGTAAGCCGTTGGATGCGTCATACATTTTGGCAACATAACCCACATCATCCAGTTGACCGGATGCTGCATATCCGCCTCCTACCAGGCTCTTTTCTGTTTTTTGAGATGATTTGGACTGGTTTTCCACATTGACTGCCGCATAGGCGCCAAGCATCGTGCCTGTCAACATCATGGCAAGCAATATTACCGCTATTCCAATTTTTACTCTGCTTTTACCCCTCATCTCAGGAAACCCTCCATAATTACGCCTATATATCCTTACTGCATATCCTGATATCTTTTCAATACCTTTTTTACTTCTCCAATGGAGTCAACAAATACCTCAACACACTTTGGATCAAATTGTGTTCCGGAACCCTCTTTTATAATTTCAAGCGCTTTCTCCAATGTATACGCCGGCTTATACACACGTGGTGAAGTTAATGCGTCAAATACATCGGCCACTGCCATAACCCTGGCGGATAACGGTATCACCTGTCCGTGCAATCCCTCCGGATAACCTTTTCCGTCCCATCGCTCATGATGGTATGCCGCCATATTCTTGGCTTCTTTTAAGTAGTTTTCACTTTCCACTGTGCTGATGGCATTTTCAAGAATTTCCTTACCGGCAGTTGTGTGAGTTTTCATAATCTCATACTCTTCCTCTGTAAGACGTCCCGGTTTGTTTAAAATAGCATCGGACACATTTATTTTTCCAATATCATGTAACGGTGCGGAGATAATAACATTACTCATATATAAATCCGTAATTTTCTCCGTATAATATCCGTTTCGACGTAAACCTTCCAAAATAATACGAACGTATTCCGCTGTCTTTTGAATATGGGATCCTGTATCAGAGTCCCTGTTTTCAACCATGTTCGCCATGGTAATAATCAATCCGCTTTGCATCTTTTCGTTAGACTTGGCCAGGGTTCTGATGCTGCGCATCTGATCTGTTGTTGCCACCGCCATCTCGCAAATGGATTTATATAGCCACTCCACCTCGTTCTTGGTTTGAATGTCCAGCTTTTCCAATTTACGAACACTGTTGTCAAGTTCTTCCTGATTATCAATATTTTCCATAAATCCAGCCACATTTTGAGCCAAAGATTCAATCGGATAAACCAAAAATTGTTCCGAAACACGGAATCCATACACAAGAATCAATATAAAATATCCGGCAAATGCCAAAATTTCCTTAATCAGCAGTCTTTGAACATAATTGGAGAAAATATGTACCGGAATATCAACTCCCACGTAAGCAACGCAATGTCTGTTGGAATCAAACAGCGGCTTATAGAACGTAAACACATAGCCATAGGAATTGTTAGATTCCTGTACTCCGACCTCCTCACCTCGAACAAAGGAGGACGCCAATCTTTTCAATTGGTCGTCATACTCTATTTTTTCACCTACACGGCTGAATTTCTCCACCCGTTCATCGGTGTGAAACACAAGATAGGCTGCATCTTGACGCATTTGATATATGTAGATATTCTCAACTCCATCAATGGAATCTTTTATCCCGTTTAACATACTGTCCGTCTTTGTATAATCCAGGTTACTGTATGTGGAAATCATGGCCCGATCTTCCATATACCCCTCGATTTTATCTGCATCAACCACTTCCCTTGCAATATTGCAAACATTCTCAGCGGTACTCTTTGCATTGTCTCTTGAAAACTCGTAGTTGGTTCTTGCACTGATCCAGCCCTTGATGACTATTAAAACAAACATAGCACCAAATAGTAAAATGGTAATTCTGAATTTCAATGTGTGAACCTTTTGCTTATCGGCAAAATTTATTTTTTTGATTTCATCAAAGGAAAGCGGTTTCTGTCTCCACTTACTGTTGAACAATCCATCCTTTAACTTTTGCGGTATCGCCGCATAAATTGCAAAACTTATTGCTATGGCCAATATTTTGTCCAAAGCATTCAGTCCTATGGTCAAAATCAAAGCCAGGACATAAAAAGCTGCCATGTTATTTCCGGACATCGCTTTTGCCGTAGTCGAAGCAACGGTTTCACTCAGTTCTCCGTACAAAACCATTTGGACAAAAAGGTTTATTGAAGCGCCAATCACTGATATATTCAGCAGCATCCAAATCAGGTTACTCTTTTTTTTGTAACGCTCATTTTCCACAAAAAATCCGATACACAAAACATTTGCCGCTCCAACCAGACTGAAAAATACGGCATCCGAATAGAAAAATGCACATATAAGATTGGTCAAAATGGCAACCGCCAACCCCGGTAACGTTCCACCCAAAAAGGTCATCACAATAGCTCCTACGGAATCCATGTAAAGAGGCAGACCGGCGGCGTTGGATATATATATCAAAAAAATATTCACCAGTACACATAAAACTATGCCCACTAATCCATATTTTCTGTATGTTGTACTTTTGGTTGTAGGGATCTTCACTGTATAGTATCTCCTTTATACATTACAAACTCAATTTCATTTTATCCAATTTCCCTCACAACTTCAATGTAAATAAGATATTTTCGCATTTTTTTGACATTTATTTACATTAAAAGTGCCCGGTCAAACACTATGTTCTTGACTGGGCACATTTTTCATAATCCGCTTTTCGTATCCTTGCACGGCTGATTTTGCCGTTACTTGTATGTGGCAGGGAACTTACAAATTCTATTTTTCTTGGATACTTATAGATTGCGGCTCTGGCTTTTACAAAATCCTGCAATTCTGTTTTCAATTTTAAATCCTCATTATATCCTTCTTTTAGTACAATGGTGGCCTTTACCAGGGCACCTCTTGTTTTTGACGGATAGGCTGTGACAGCGCACTCAAAAACCGCCGGATGTTTCATCAAAATATCCTCCACTTCCGAAGGTCCGATTCTATATCCGCTGGACTTAATGACATCATCATTTCGTCCAAGGAAATAAAAATATCCGTCCCGGTCTCTTTTTGCCTTGTCTTTGGTATGATACATTCCGTTTTCCCAAACGGTGTCATACAGTTTTTCATCTCCCAGATACCCTTTAAAAATTCCAAGGGCACCCTGCTCCTTTGATGCGAGAATAACAATTTCTCCCTCCCGGCCATCTTTAACCTCCCGGCCGTCTTCGTCCACCAGGGCAATCTTATATAGGGGAGAAGCTTTTCCAATGGAACCTTCCCTTCCCTGCTGATAAAAAGGTGTACAAATCTGAAGGGCGGTTTCTGTCTGACCGAATCCTTCACGAACTGTAATTCCCGTCATTTCTTCAAATTTTCTTGAAACCTCTTTTGCCATCGGTTCACCTGCTGTGGTAGCCTGTCTCAAATGGCTTAAATCATAAGCTCTCAAATCTTCCAAAACAAAATATTTATAGATTGTCGGAGGCGCACAAAATGTATTGATTTTCTCCTCCTCCAGCAGTTTTAACATATCTGTGGCATAAAACTGTTCATAGTCGTAGACCATAATGGCAGCTCCCACAAACCACTGACCGTAAAGCTTTCCCCAGGCAGATTTTGCCCAGCCGGAGTCCGCCACTGTCAAGTGCAAATCTCCGTCCTGCATTCCATGCCAGTTTTTTGCTGTAAAAATGTGTGCAATGGGATAGGAAAAGTCATGAATCACAGCCTTTGGTTCCCCACTTGTTCCCGAGGTAAAATAGTACAGCATGGGATCTTTTACATCGGTTTTTACCCTGGAAAAGTCAGAGTCTGCCTGTTTTAGAATCTGATCGAATTCAATCATTCCTTCGTAGGCTTCACCCACTACTATGGCCTTCACATCCCTTTGTGCGATGGCAGTGCTTACCTTTTCGCAAATGTGCTCACTGTTAACACAAATGATTGCCTTTACTTTGGCAACCTCCATTCTTTCTTCTATATCCTCAGCGGATACCATGTGAGAAGTTGGAATCGCCACCGCCCCAAGTTTATGAAGGGCAAGAATCGATATCCAATATTCATAACGACGCTTCAACAGAAGCATCACCTTATCTTTTCTTCCGATTCCCAGACCAGCAAAAGCATTGGCCGCCTTATCCGTAAGCTCTTTTAACCTGCCAAAGCTAAAACGATTTTCCACCCCCGCTGCACTTTTGTGAACCAGTGCAAGCTTCTTTGGATCTTCTTTTGCAAAACGATCTACCACATCATATGCAAAATTAAATTCGTCGCTGTAGGTGGTTTCAATTCCGGTAATCTGACCCGCTTCATCCTTTATTTCTTTATAATAATCTTCATAAATGAAAGACATATTCTTCACCTTTTTCTTAATGATTTAGTATCCCACATTGCGGAATCTTCGATAGCGAGCCTCCGTCAATTCTTTTTGGGACATTCTCATCAATTCGTTAAATTCAGATTTTAAATCCTCGGAAAGCTCTTTAATTTTACGCTTTTTGCATATCTTATCAATGAGCCCAAGGTTGTATAGTTTTTCCGCAGTTAAATGAAGTGCCTGTGCGGCCTCATCTGCTTTACCTGTATCTTTCCATAGAATATTTGCGCAGCTTTCCGGAGATACCACACTAAAATAGGCATCCTCCATCATCCATATGGCATCCCCATGACACATGGCAAGGGCGCCTCCGCTTCCGCCTTCTCCTATAACCACAGAGATTACCGGCGTCTTCAGGTCAGACATTTCCGCCAGATTCATGGCAATTGCTCTTCCCTGACCTCGCTCTTCCGCATCAATTCCGCAATATGCACCGGCAGTATCCACAAAACACAATACCGGTCTATGGAACTTTTCTGCCTGTTTCATCAGGCGAAGCGCCTTGCGATACCCCTCCGGATGAGCGCTTCCAAAATTGTGAAGGATGCGGTCCTGCACATTTTTACCTTTTTCGATGCCGATTACCGTCACCGGCATATCAGACAGATAGCCGATTCCTGCAATTACCGCCTTATCATCTCCATAAAAACGATCACCGTGAAATTCCATAAAATCCGTGATCATTCCATCAATATAATCTTTTGCCGTGAGACGCTTATCACTTCGTGCCCCCAGAACGATATCAAAATCTGTTTTGTTCTTTTTTAAACTCATGGATTTTTCTGTCCTCCGTTACACTTCATGAATCTTTAATATTTTTCCGATGTAGTCCTTCTGCTCACCTCTTGGAACAATTGCGTCGATGAACCCGCATTTAAGAACACTCTCTGCCAACTGAAATCCCTCAGGCAACGATTGATTCAAACTCTTTTCGATTACCCTCGGACCGGCAAATCCCACTCTGGCAGAAGGTTCCGCTAAGGTAATATCACCAAGCATGGCAAAACTTGCATCCACGCCTCCTGTGGTAGGATTGGTTAAAAGAACCACATATAAATTTCCGTCTTCGCTGTGACGTTTTACTGCAGCAGACACCTTTGACATCTGAAAAAGGGAAATCATTCCCTCCTGCATTCTTGCACCTCCCGATACGGTAATTCCCAGCACCGGCAAATGCTTTCTTGTTGCATATTCAAATAATCTTGTGATTTTTTCGCCTACAACAGCTCCCATG
>JAILCP010000050.1 GCA_024680055.1 Lachnospiraceae bacterium
CGGTAGATGAGGCGACAAAGAAGTCTGAGGAAGCAACAAAGAATGCTGAAGAGGCAACAAAGAAAGCCGAAGAAGCTGCTACAGAAGCAACCAAGGCCAAAGAAGAAGCAGATAGCAAGACAACAGAGTATAACAACAAGAAGGCCGAGGAAGAAGCTAAAAAAGCCGAAGAAGCAGCAGCCAGAAATACATCCGGCGGTGGTTCTACTACTACAGTGGTTGATCCTGTTGTACCAACCGGTGGAGGAACTACAGAAACAGTAGCCGAAACTGAAACCACACAGGAAACCGTAAAAGAATCTACAGAAGAACAGAACACAGAGGTTGCAAAGAAAACCACAGCAGAGACAGAGAACGCAGCTAGTTCCGGAGAAGTCGTTGATGTTACAGAAGATACCATTCCTAGTAGTGATGGTAACGGTAACGTAAATACTACCGGAAACGGTACCGGTCACGTAAGAAGAGCAACTGCATTTACAACTACAAATAATACAGATGCCGCAGTACGTATTGAAGATGATGAGGTACCACTTGCAATGGCAGATAACGCAGAGGATGCTGCTCAGGTTTCTGACCTTTCTGCAACAGAAATTGAAGATGGAGAAGTACCACTTGCCGAGGCTAACTTTGGATTTGACGGTGTTGGTAAATTCCCATGGTGGGTAATCCCGGTTGCTACAGCAACAGGTGTTGCAGGTAAAAAGGCATACGAAAAAACCCAGAAGAAGGAAACAAATGAATAGTGGAAATTGTAAATAAAATTACAATGAGATATAATGTAAGTGATCACTTTTTGGTGGTCACTTACTTCTTTTATAGAACAGGAAAAGAATGAAGGAGAACATTTTGTTTCAGTTAAAGAAAAAGTATCCTACCTTATTTTATAAACTATTATATACAGCAATAATTATTATGCTGTATCTTTTTGGCAGAAGTGTGCCCCTATATGGAGTGGATCACTCTGCAGTCTATAGTGGCAGTTGGAATGCCACTACACTTTTGACATCTACGGTGAGTGGTGATATTTATCGATGCTCGGTTTTGGCTCTTGGTATTTCTCCATATATGTTGGCAGGAATTCTGGTGCAAACGGTCACCGGGTTGAAGCGTTCTAATGGAAAAGCGAAATTATCCCAGAGAAAACAGAATCACATGACACTTCTGGCAACCTTTTTTCTTGCTTTAATAATGGGTTATATGAGGGTTGAGGAATTAACGTTTTTAGGAGAACCGTTTATTTATGCAAAATGGGTGGCTCTGCTGGAATTGATTTGCGGTGCCATGATAATATTATGGCTTTCTTCACGTAATAAAAAGTACGGTATCGGAGGCCAGTCCGCATTGATTTTTGTCAATGTGCTGGAGGGACTGATTCGAACCTTATTTGGGGCAAGAGGCAGTGGCCTACTGGTTTCACTGGTGGTTTCCATGGTGGTGTTGCTGCTGATGATATATATGGAAAATACGGAAGTTCGATTTGCACTGCAGCGAATATCCATTCACAATATTTATTCCGACAAGAATTATCTGGCTGTAAAGTTTAACCCTATTGGAGTGATGCCGGTGATGTTTGCATCGGTGGGATTTATGGTGCCACAGGCAGTGCTGCGGTTGCTTTGTAAAGCATATCCGGATACTGAAGTGTACCCTGAGATTTTGGAAAAAATGACATTGACTTCACCGGTGGGAATTGTGACTTATGTGGTAATATTTTATCTTTTGGGACTTATTATGGCCATTATATTTTTAAATCCTCAGGACACCGCAGAGCAGTTGTTAAAAGGCGGTGACAGTATGATCGGTGTTCCTGCGGGAAAGAAAACAAAACGATTTTTGCTGGGTCAGATTGTAAAGCAGACCCTGATAGGAACCACCCTGATGGCCGTTGTAATCGCCGGTCCAATGGTGGCGGGACTTTATACGGAAGTTCCGGATGAACTGATGCTGCTGCCTTCTTCTGTAATGATTTTAACCGGTGTGGTATGCAGGTTGTTTGGGGAGATGGAAGCGGTAAGAGATTATGATTCTTATACTTCACTATTTTAAACAGAGGTGACAAAATGATACATTTTATACCATCCTGGTATCAAAAGGATACATGGAGTGAATACGAAACCTCCTGGTATATGCAAAGGGAGAGAACAGAGTTTGATGATACGGTAAAACAGATGCAGTTGTTTCACCGCAGTAAGGCATACCCTTATGAATTGCTGCTTCTTGGTTTCACACCGAATTTAAGACATTTCCTCCATCGGCAAAGTGTATTTCATGCGCCGTATTTTTCCTGCTTTGATGCCATAATGGAAGTATATAAAAAAAGTGTGGGGGTATTTTCTTATCGGGATTTGAAATGGCCGGAAGGTGTGGAGTTTATTTATTCTCCATACGTGGTTTATGCCATGAGAAAGGGAGCTCCCTATGCCAAAGTTGAATTTGGGGAAGACGGAAATATGATTCGTATCGATATGTATTCCAAGGGAAAGCTGTCAAGACGGAATATTTATGACGACAGGGGGTTTGTGGCAAGCACCATTCTTTTTGAAGAAGAAAAGCCGGTGCGTCAGGATTATCTTATGGAGAACGGTACCTGGAAGATACGACAAAATCTGGAGACAAAAGAGGTTTTGGTCAATCCGAAATGTAACCGGTATTCCTTTGTTTACCAGGGGAATATTATGGCAAGACCGTTTCAAAAAGAGCGTTATGAAAGTCTTGATGACATTATTTTAGAGGTGTTTTCCTCTTATCTTGAATTACTTTCTCAGGAAGAAATCTTTTGTGTGGCAATGGATAAATTTCATCTTCCCGTATGTCAAAAGGCACTGCAGGGAAGAAAGTACCTTTTATCCTTTTTTGAAAATCGATGTAACACGTGTGAGAATGAAACCTTCCGGGAGTTTTTCCGGCAGGCGGATTTTATCATAACGGATTCGGAAGAAAACTTGCAGTTGTTACGGCAAAAAAACCTGATTGATGAGAAACGTATTGTGGATATAACACCTTACGATTCCCGTGTGGATTTTGGAATCAGTCAGAGAACCACGGTGCAAAAAATACTGTTTCCGGTGGATGATATTACAAAGCAGCAGCTGGAAGACTCCTTAGATGTTTTAGGCACATATTTAAAAGAAAACCAAAGGGCCATGGTCTATCTTTTTACCAGAAAAGGGGACTATGACAGAAAAGGTATTTTACTTGAAATGGTCCGGGGTTATCTTGAAAAACTGGGATATCCTACGGAATGGATCGAAGATGAGGAAGCGGAAGACAACAGCAGGGTGCGTTTCTTTGTGGAACAGTGCGTGGATGAGCTTTCTGTAAGTAAATGCATGAGAGAACAGCGACTTTTGGTGGATTTAAGCGCCACACCTCAGGTGTATCTGCAAATTATGGCCATCAGTGTGGGAATTCCACAGGTGGTACTTTCCAAGACACAGTTTGTGGAACATGGAAAGAATGGATTTTTGGTAAAGGAAAAGGCAGATATAGAGGAGGCATTGCATCTTTATCTTGATGAAATGAAGCACTGGAATGAGGCCATGGTATGTGCCTATGAAATGGGAAAAAAATACACTACAGGTGTGTTGTTAAATAAATGGAAAGAGGTTATAGAGATTGTCGGGTGAAATCTATGTTATGGTTCTAGGCGAGGAAGAATTTTCCTTTCCGGTACACCGTAAGGTAAGGTTACAATATTATAAAGAATTTATGCAAGAATTGCCTGCACCGTTTCACGCTGCCATTGTGAATCGAAAGATTCAAAGGGGCGAATTACCTTATTTGATGAAGGCGATAAAGGCTCATACCCTGTTTTTTACAGAGAATGTGGACCTTGGAATCAATGAAACAAAATTGATGAAATCAAAAAAAGGTAAAGTACTGTCAAATGGGCAGCTGCAACAGCTTTTAGGCCGGGACATAAAGTTTTTCTTTCTAGGAAGCAATGGCAATAAACTGCAACCTTCGGATTTGGAGATTTCCCGTAACTACAAGGGTAAAGTGGTGCGCTATGGAAATTATAACGTAAAACTTTTTGGAAA
>JAILCP010000087.1 GCA_024680055.1 Lachnospiraceae bacterium
TTTTAGAAGAAGAAAATAACCGGTTAGATTTGTTTTTGAAAAAATTCTTTCAGCCGTGGCAAAGTATTGTTACTTAATGGGTAATGCTCCACAACCCGGCCATGTTCCAGGTGAACAATATAATCGGCGCTAAGGGTCAAAAGTTCCGGATCATGGGTAGAAACCAAAACGGTTTTCCCGGATTGGGTCAATTGTTGCAATAGGTTTGCAACAGAGATCATATGGGCATAATCAAGTCCGGATGTAGGCTCGTCGAAAAGGAGTAGCTGGGCTTTGGCAGCCATGGCAGAGGCGATGGCAACCCGTTGTTTCTGGCCTCCGGAAAGGGCCATGGGATGTACATCCTTGTAGGCGTCCAATTCCAGGGAGGCAAGAATATCCATGGCTTTTTCTTCGCTTTTCTCTTTCATGGAAAGGAGAACTTCCGATGCCACACTATCGGTAAAAAGCTGATGATTTACATCCTGCATCACAAGATAGCACAGGGAAATGGCTTTTTTTCCTGAAATGTTTTTTTCATCCAGAGCCATCTCACCGTGGCAACGCTTTTCCAAACCGCATAAACAGCGTAAAAACGTGGATTTCCCGGCGCCGTTTGAGCCAATCAGGCCAATGACAAAACCGCCGGGAAGGGTAAGATTTGGAATGTTTAATGCCAGGTTTTTGTCATTTTCAGAAAGTTTTTTTCCAAATATGCGTTGTCTTTTTTCATAGGTAAAATAATAGTTTGTTAAATCCAGCCGAGAGGAATCTGCGGTGGAATGGGTTTCTTTTGGCGGAAGAGTTAAAAAACTCTGTTCCATGGTGCCGGGACGCAGTTTCAATTTTTGGAACGTAGATTCCCCCAATTGATAAAATTCATCACCGTCCCAGGTTTTGTCAATTTTACCGTCTTTGATGTAGAGAACCCGGTCCACCAAGCCTTTTACGTACCATAAACGATGTTCGGAAATGATAATGGTTTTTCCCTGTTTTTTCCAAAGTGAAATGATGCGTCGCAACTCTGAGATGCCTTTGAAATCCAAATTGGAGGAAGGTTCATCAAGGAGTATCACATCCGGAAAAAGAGCGGCCACAGAGGCACAGGCAATTTTTTGCTTTTCACCTCCGGACAGCTCAAAAAGAGAGCGGGAAAGCAGCGGGGTCAGAGACATTTCCTCGGTAATCACCTCTTTGCGTCGACGAATTTCCATCGGGTCGATGCCAATGTTTTCCGGTCCGAAAACAACTTCTCCGTCGGTATCCACAGAAAAAAACTGGCTTCTTGGATTTTGAAATACCGTTCCGATTTTGTCAGCCAGATGGTAAAGTTCAGTATGTTGAATGTCCACATTGTCCACCATCACGCTTCCTGTCAAATCACCCTTATAAAAATGTGGAATCAGGCCGTTAATAAGTCGTAAAATGGTGGTTTTTCCTGCTCCGGAAGAACCGCAAAGCAGAATGGTTTCCCCTTTTTGCACAGAAAGGGAGAGGTTTTTTACCCCGCCCTTATCAGATCCTTTGTATTGAAATGTTGTATTTTTTATTGTAATCATAGTATCTCCGTATATTTTGCCATAATAAAAACAATTGCGATCAGCAAAAATCCTGCCATAACAAGGTAATCCATGGATGTGAGTCGGATTTCTACGGTACTTGTTCGTTTCACATTGGCCCCAAGTCCTCTTGTGATGGCGGCACAGGAGAGTTCGTCTCCAATGCTGACACAGGAAAAGAGAAGGGGTATCATGCGAAATTCAATGATTTTACCGGGATTTCCACCGCCCAACATAATGCCTCGCATACGCATGGCGTCGCGGATTGCGCCGTATTCTTCCTTAATGGTAGGGAAAAATCGCATAATGACCGCCAGAGAAATGGTAATACCGTCCGGCACGTGCATTTTTTGCATAGCGGACATGAACTCGCCGATTTTGGTGGTTTTCACCATGTACCAGGCACAAATCATGGCCGGCATAAACTGCACCACAATGCCGCAATATCCCACAAGCAGAGCCATAATAATGCCGCTGGAATTTTGACTGATAAAAAAGTGCATCAAAAACATTGCCACACCGTACATCAGGGCAAATCCCAGAGCAGATAAGGCCCGTCCTTCCAAAATCAAAAGAAACAGAGGGACAAAGGTAATCAAGGTTCTGAGAAATACGGTAAAAGGTGTGGTGGCGGTTACCAATACCACGGTGGATACCACAAAAACCATAAACAGTTTGGTTCTTGGGTCTAAGTGTAATTGCGTTTTATCTGCACAGACACAAGCATCCATTTAAACAATTCCTGCCTTTGCAAAATGTTTTTTTACAACTGCTTCACCAAGGTAAGCCCCAAGACATCCAAAAATGAAACAGGCAATAATCAGAACAATCGCTGTTTTAGAGTTGATGGCACGAAACAGGTTGTCACAATATTCAGCACTGTAGCCACCTTTAAGTAAATCCTTGCGATAAGAACTTGCGGAAACAATTACAGGGAAATAGTTGGCGCAAACCCAAAGACTGAAAACGCCGTTGCTGAGAATGGTTTTCTTGGCACTTTTGTAGTTGCCTCCTTTGGCAATTAAATCTGCTACGATTCCGGATGCGATAATAAGCGGTGCGCCAAGCCAGCCCATACCTGTAACGAACATGATAATGGCCAAAAGAATGGACATGGTTGTAAGCATGCCGAATTTTTCTGTTTTGGAATAAAAAAGCATCATAGGGATGCCGCCCACAAGTGGAATAATAATTACATAGGCTGCTACAATGTATGGATGAATGAAACCAAGCATTCCACACGCAAATTCCACTACGAATAGGAGGGCAGTAAAAAGCCCAACGGTTATAAAATCTTTTGCTTTTAATTTGTTGTTCATTTGAATTCTCCTATCTTTTTTATAATTTCTCACTGCAGTATCAAACCACTTACTAGCGTTAGCCGATGCTAACCCATATAGCGATTATATTTTAGTCCTTTCCTTTGTTGAAAGTCAAGGAAGAAATTGATAAAATGCCGAAAAACCATGGAAAATTCCAACTAAAATGGTACAAAATTAGACTTGATTAATTATTCGGATATTGGTAACGTATTATATGGAGAGTTGAATGAACGAATCTTCGTACAATTGAAAAAAGATAGGAGATAAAGAAATGAAAGAGTATTTACCTGTAAAAGAAGGAAAGGTTCGAGAGTTATACGATACCGGAGATTACTTAATTATGGTAGCAACTGACAGAATTTCTGCTTTTGACCACATTCTTAAGAACAAAATCGTAGACAAAGGTGTTGTTTTAACCCAGATGTCCAAGTTCTGGTTTGATCTTACAAAGGATCTTGTACCAAACCACATGGTTTCTACCGATGTGAAAGATATGCCTGAATTTTTCCAAAACGAGAAATTCCAAGGAAGAAGCATGATGTGTAAGAAATTAACAATGCTTCCATTGGAGTGCATTGTTCGTGGTTATATTACAGGAAGCGGTTGGGCAAGCTACCAGGAGACCGGAGAAGTTTGTGGAATTAAACTTCCGGAAGGTCTGAAAGAATCCGAGAAACTTGCTGAGCCAATTTATACTCCAAGTACAAAGGCAGAAATCGGTGATCATGACGAAAACATTTCATACGAAAGAAGTATTGAAGTTCTTGAGCGTGACTATCCTGGTCACGGAGAAGAATATGCTTCCAAAGTTCGTGATCTTACCATTGCTCTTTACAAAAAATGTGCTGACTACGCAGCTCAACATGGAATTATCATTGCAGATACCAAGCTGGAATTTGGTTTGAATGAGGAAGGTGAAATTGTACTTGCAGATGAAGTACTTACACCTGACAGCTCTCGTTTCTGGCCACAGAGCAGCTATGAAGTAGGAAAGTCTCAGCCTTCCTACGACAAACAGTTCGTTCGTGACTGGTTGAAAGCAAATCCGGACAGCGACTATAATCTTCCGGATGATGTTATTGATAAGACCATTGAGAAGTATAAAGAAGCATATACTTTACTTACAGGAAAGTCTTTGTAATCCTTAATTTGTATATAGAAACTGCCACCGGGTAGAGAGTTTAAAGCACTCGTTTGCACATCGTTAGGTCTTAGAAGATGTGTAAATGGAGTGCTTTTTTAACAGGAGGGAAAACAATGAAAAAATTTACTATTGAACAGAGCATTTTTGAAATTTTTCCGGAAATGGAAATTGGAATTTTAGTATGTAACGGGATTGAAAATCACGTGACAGAAGAGGAAAAATATAAATCCTATTTAGAGGAAGCACAAAAAGAGGCAAAAAAACATATGGAGAATCCGGAATTTACCGAAAATCCGGTGATTCGAACCTGGCGTGACGCCTTTTACAAGTTTAAAACAAAACGAGGAGCGCGAAGTTCCATCGAAGCGCTCTTAAAAAGAGTATTCAAGGGAAATGATATTGGATGCATTAATCCATTGGTGGACCTTTACAACGGAATTTCTTTAAAATACGGCGTTCCTGTGGGAGGGGAGGACATTGACAAATTTTGTGGTGATGTGAAGTTGACCCTTGCAGAAGGTGGGGAGAATTTTATCACCTATGGTAGCGATGAAAGTGATCCTCCGCTGCCTGGGGAAGTGGTATACAAAGATGAGGAAGGTGCTATTTGCCGATGTCTCAATTGGAGAGAAGGAATTCGAACCATGCTGACAGAGGACACCACCAATGCCTTTATGATCATTGAAACTGTGGATGGACAAAGTTCTGAGAATTTAAATTCAGCTCTAGATGAGTTAAAAGCTCTGATAGAAAAGGAATTGGGAGCAAGTGTAACAAAACACATTGTAAACAGTGAAAGTCCTGAGGTAGAGATTGGTTAAATAAAGCAAAAGACCCGAGCAGTAATTGCCCGGGTCTCTCTTAAAATAGGGATGAATTAATCATCATCTTCATCATCATCGTCATCATCGTCATC
>JAILCP010000097.1 GCA_024680055.1 Lachnospiraceae bacterium
TTATCCACTGCAATGAGGCAATCAAACCCTTGCTTTTCCAGCTCATTTTCCACAAATTCTCTGTCCAGATGTCCGCCGGTAATAATCCCTACTCTCATTTATTTTAACTTCTCCAAAAATCCTTTGACATTTGCCGCAGCATCCCCTTTGAACACTGCACTGCCGGCTACAAACACATTGGCTCCGGCCTCTTTGATTTCTTCCACGTTGTTTAAGTTCACTCCGCCATCTACTTCAATATCCACGTTAAGATTTCGCTCATTTACCATGGCTCTTAATTTGCGTACCTTGTCGGTGCAGTACGGAATGTATTTCTGTCCGCCAAATCCCGGATTCACTGTCATAATCAACACCATATCCACCTGTGGTAAAATCCATTCTATGGTGGATAAGTCTGTGGCCGGATTCAATGCCACACCGGCCTTGCAACCGGCATCTTTAATATGCTGAATGGTTCTGTCCAAATGTTTGCAGGCCTCCACATGAACCACAATAATGTCTGCTCCGCATTTTGCAAACTCATCCACATAGCGATCCGGTTCTTCTATCATTAAATGAACATCAAACACCCTTTTGGTAACCGGACGAATGCTTTTGATTACCGGCATTCCAAAGGAAATACTCGGTACAAATGTCCCATCCATAACATCAATATGCACGTACTGCGCTCCTGCTTCGTCAATACATTTTACTTCTTCTGCTAATTTTCCAAAATCACATGCAAGCAGTGATGGTGATAAATAATAGTTCATTCTTTTCTCCTTAATAACGTTTTACATTTTTTAATTCTTCAAACAACAATTTATAGTTTTCATAACGGGTAGAAGAAAGCAATTCTTCCTCCACCGCCTTTTTTACCCCGCAATCCGGTTCACTCAAATGATTGCAGCCAAGGAATCGGCACTCCCCGCTGTACTTTGCAAACTCTTCATAATAGTCCTTCAGCTCCTCTTTTTGAAGCTCATTGATATATAAGGTGGAAAAACCCGGGGTGTCCATAATATAAGTCCCCTTTTTGATTGGAATCAGCTGGGAATGTCGGGTGGTGTGTTTTCCACGTTCTATTTTGGTGGAAATACTTCCGGTTTCCATTTCAATGTTTTCCTGCATCAAGTTGATTAATGAGGATTTTCCAACGCCGGAAGGCCCTGCCACCGTGGAAGTTTTGTTCTCAAGACACTGCTCCAACTGTTCTATGCCATCCCCTGTTTTTGCACTGACAAAATGGATGGGATAACCGCTGTCCTTATAAATGCGAAACAGTTCCTCTCTTTCCTCATGAGTCAACAAATCGCACTTGTTAAAACAAATCACCACCGGTGTATGTTCCATCTGCATACGTATCAAAAACCGGTCCAATAAATTGAAATTTGGATCCGGTTTCTTTGCAGCAAAAATCACCAGTGCCTGATCCACATTGGAAACCGCCGGTCGCAATAGCTGATTTTTACGGGGCAGTAAAACACTGATGTTCGCTATTTTTTCCTCTTCATTGAGAATGTCAATTTCCACATTATCTCCCACAAGAGGTTTCGTATTCAGTTTACGAAAGATACCTTTCGCTTTACACTCATAGATACCGGATCCTGCCACGTGAACGTAGTAGAATCCGGCAATTCCTTTCACAATTTTTCCTTGCATATATTAATCTTTCTTAAATGTAAGATTTCTGGATTCAGACTCGGTAAAGGTGTCTGATGAATCATCTTCATTTTCGTAGGTCCATACAATCTTCATGGTTCCTGAAGAAGCACTTAAATCACTTAGAGAAATACTCTTAGGGAAGGAAGATGTCTCTGTACTGTACACGGTCTTTCCTCCGCAGGTGATCTTAATTGTGGCAGATGCTACCACGTAAAGAGAATCACCCTTCTCCACATCTCCTGCTTCATTCACGGTTCCTGAATAGCTGTAGCTGGAACTCTTTTGTCCAAGGCTGACAACAATGGTTACCGTTGCGCCGGATTCTGCTGTTTTACTTGGAGACTGGCTGATAACCTTTCCTTCGGCCACAGAATCACTGTACTCTGTCTTGGTTTTTACGGTAAAACCGGCTGCCACCAATGCACTCTTGGCTGCGGACTCTGTTTTACCAACCACATTTGGTACATCCACCGCTTCTTCGCCGCGGCTGACCGTAACGGTAATGGTATCTCCGGAATGTACCGTTGTTCCCGCTGCCGGTGAAGTGGAAATAACACTTCCTGTTTTTACGGAAGAATCATAGTCATAGGAAATGGATACCACCAAATTGTATGGGTCACTCTGCAGTGTGGTGGTAGCTTCACTTTCTGTTTTCTTACTTACATCCGGAAGGGCAAAACCTTCAGAACCTGCACATACCACAACGTTAATTGTGGAATTTTTCTTCACCATTTCTCCTGCGGATACGCTTTGGGAAATGATTTGTCCATCTTCGTATTGCTCAGATTCTTCTGTCTTTTCAAGCTGAATTCCAAGACCCAGTTCGTTTAACATTTTCTGAGCTTCTTCAAAGGTCTTTCCTCTGATATCAATCATCTCTACCTGATCGGAATCTTCTTCGGTGGCCTCTGAATCAGATTTCTTTGAGGAACCGAAATGGAACCAGTCAAATACGGTACCAAGGATTAAAATCACCACAACAACCATAAAAATTGCTGCAACAATTCCCATAATGGTAACCGCTTTTTCCATTTTTGGATTCAGAATCGGTTTATCTTCACCATCTTCTTCCTCGTCCATCAACTCATCGGAGGAATCTTCGTCTTCCTCCTCTTCATTTTCTTGATTATTCTTAATTCCCTGCTGAATCTGTTCTACTTCTTTTGCCGAGATCACTCTGGTACTTTCGGTTAAAGGATTGGCATCAAGTACAACAAAATCCTCATCCGGAGTAATTAATGCCTTCTTCAAATCTGCAACCAACTCATCCACAGATGCATAACGGCGATCCGGGCTTTTCTGGGTACATTTTAAAATAATCTTTTCAAGACTGATCGGTAAATCCTGTGTATAGGCACTTGGTGTTACCATCTCTTCCTGAAGGTGCTGTAATGCCACAGATACGGCGCTGTCACCGTTAAAAGGTACACGTCCTGTGACCATTTCATACATTACAATACCAAGGGAATAGATATCACTTTTGGCGTCCACGTATCCGTTTCTTGCCTGCTCCGGTGATGTATAGTGCACTGAACCCATCACATCGGAATTAATGGTGTTGCTGGAGGCTGCCCTTGCAATACCAAAATCCGTAACCTTCACCTTTCCCTCTGTGGAAATAATAATATTCTGAGGCTTAATGTCTCTGTGAATTATATTCTTGTTATGGGCTGCACGAATACCGTTACAAGTTTGAATTGCAATACTGATGGCTTCCTTATATCCCAGCTTTTCCTTCTTTTCGATATAAGTTTTTAAAGTAATACCTTCAATATATTCCATTACAATGTAATGCATCTTATTCTCGCTGCCTACATCATAGATATTTACAATATTCGGATTTTCCAGTCCGGCTGCCGCCTGGGCTTCTGTTCTGAACTTTGTAAGGAAGTTGACATCTTCGCTGAACTCCGGTTTCAAAACCTTTACTGCCACATGTCTGCTAAGAAGATTGTCTGTTGCCTTGTACACATCAGACATGCCTCCTGTACCGATTTTCTCTATAATTTCATATCTATCGCCAATATTCATTCCTTCTGTTAACATCTTTTCACCTCATTAGGGTTCTATCACTACAACCGTAATGTTATCCTTTCCGCCATTCTTATTAGCCTCATCAATCAGCCGTTCGGTAATTTCAATAACATCTCTTCCACTGTTGACAACAACACGGATTTGACTGTCATCCACCATATTGGTTAATCCATCCGAGCATAATACTATGATGCTTTCTTCCGAAAGCAATACGTCAAAAAAGTCCACTTTCAATGACTCGCTGACTCCAATGGCTCGTGTGATTACATTCTTTCTTTCGTGATTTCTGGCATTGTCCGGATCAAGCTCTCCCATACGAACCATTTCCTCTACCAAAGAGTGGTCGATGGTAATTTGCTTCATCTCTTTCGGGGTTACAATGTAAAGTCTACTGTCCCCTACATTGGCAACGTAAAGGTGTTCACCGATAATTGTGGCGGCAACAATGGTTGTTCCCATACCTTCCATGCCCTGTAACTTTGCCTGCTCCATCACTTCAGAATTTGCTGTCTGTATTGCCTGATCCAAAATTTCCTTTGGATCTTCTTCTTTGATTTCTTTAATACTGTCTATCACCGTCTGCAACGCTGTATGAGATGCACATTTTCCACCAACGTGTCCTCCCATACCGTCTGCAACTACAAATAGGTTCGGAAGATTTCCTACCGGCATTTCTGAGGTATAAAAACAATCCTGATTTTCATTTCGAGCCAACCCTATGTCAGTTAATGCATGTGTTTTCATCTTCCCCCTACCTTTCCATATATTTCTTTCTCAACTGGCCGCAGGCACCGTCAATGTCCCTGCCCATTTCTCTTCTAATAGTAACATTTATTCCGTTATTTTCAAGTTTATTTTGAAACTTGAGAATATTCTCACGATTAGGTTGTTTAAAGTTTCTCTCCTTAATCGGGTTCACCGGAATCAGGTTTACATGGCAATTCATATGTCCAATCAAATCTGCCAAACGCTGTGCATCTTCTTCATGATCGTTGACTCCGGCCACCAGACTGTACTCAAAAGATACGCGTCTTCCCGTTACGTCAAAATAATGTCTGCAGGCGTCAAGCACCTGGTGAATCTCATAGGTTTTTGCGATTGGCATCAGCTCTTCTCTTTCTTTTTGAGAAGATGCATGAAGTGATAAAGCCAATGTAATCTGTAATTTTTCTTCTGCCAAATCCATCATTTTTGGCACAATACCGCAAGTAGATACGGTAATATTTCTCTGACTTATATGCAATCCGTTTTCATCGGTGAGAAGACGGATAAATTTTATCAAATTGTCATAGTTGTCCATAGGTTCTCCCGTTCCCATAACAACCACATTACTTACACGCTCACCGGTGTGCTTTTGTATCTGATAAATCTGTTCCAGCATTTCTCCCGGCAGCAAATTGCGAAGCCAGCCATCCAGAGTGGAAGCACAAAAACGACATCCCATTTTACATCCCACCTGAGATGAAATGCATACCGAGTTGCCGTGCTTATATTTCATTAAAACGCTTTCCACCACCTGGTGATCGTATAATTCAAATAAATACTTTCTTGTACCGTCAATTTTTGATTCCTGATATTCCAAAATTTTAGGAACCTGAAAGGTATATCCGTTATTTATCAGCTTTTCTTTTAATTTTTTCGGAACATTTGACATATCATCAAAATCAGAGGCGCACTTTTTATGAATCCATTCATATAACTGCTTACCGCGAAATTTCGGTTCCTCCAACTGTAAAATCAGCTGCTCCATCTCTTTTGTATCAACGGATGCTAAATCCATACCTTTTACTTATCTCCCTTCTGAAACAAGGCATAATAAAATCCATCTTCCACAGCATCTTTTGGATATCTTTGTTTTGATTGTACCAAAGAAAACTCCGGATGCTTTTTTAGAAAGGACTCCACATGGTCCTGATTTTCATAGTGATTTATGGTACAGGTGGAATACAATAGTCTTCCACCCTTTTTTACATAGTTACATACCACATCCAAAATCTCCTCCTGCAATTTTGCAAGTTCTATAACCGAATCCATGGATGTGTGAAATTTAATGTCCGGCTTTTTAGAGAGAACGCCAAGTCCTGAGCAAGGCAGATCCGCAATCACAAAATCCGCGCTTTCCACCTTATCATCAAGAAGTTCTCTTGCATCATGGCAATCTGCCACAATGTTGGTAATGCCGTGTCTCATGCAGTTCTCTTCAATCAGCGCCACCTTATAAGGGGTGACATCGTAGGAATAGATGACTCCGGGCTTGTTCCCTGAATCTTTTAAAAACTCCTCCGACTGTTCTGCCAGCTTCATTAAACTTGCTGCATGAATACTTTTTCCACCGGGAGCGGCACACACGTCCATGCCCACCTCTCCTGCTTTTGGTTTTATTAAATAACCCACTTCTATAGAAGAAACATCCTGCACATAAAAAAGTCCAAGGTTAAATTCTTCTATGGAAGCAAGGCTGTCATAATTTCGAATATACAAAACATCCTCATACTCCGGATGTCTTGTCACTTCTATATTCTGTTTCTTTAGACGTTCCACCAGGTCAAATGGTTTCACTTTGTCCATTTCAACTCGAATGGAAGTTGGACCTTCACTTAAAAAGGCCATTCCCATCTCCTCAATTACATCCTCCTCCATGGACTCTCTCCACAAAGTTGTAATCCAAGGTAAAATGGAATACTTCTTTTCCATATAATTTACGAAATCACTTTTGTCAGGATAACAAATGCGATCTTTGTTTCTGGATATATTACGAAGAACACCGTTAACGAAGGCCTTTAAATTTTTAAAGCCCCGTTTGCCGGCCAGTTTCACCGCCTCATTGCAGGCTGCACTGTCAGGGACGCTGTCCATATACAACATCTGATACAATGCGCTTCGTAAAATGCAGCGAATCACCGGCTTCATTTTATTGACTTTCACTGTGGAAAACCGGTTTAAAATGCCATCCAATTCCGGCATTCTTTCCAAGGTTCCATGGCATACTCTTGAGATAAAACTGCGATCCCTTTTATCCAGGTAGGCATATTTTGTTAAAACATCATTTAATACCACATGGCAAAATTGGTTATCTCTGGTAACTGCCAAAAGTACATCTAAAATGATTTCTCTGGTATTCACACCGTTAGTCACGTCGTCTTCCTCCAAAAATCATAATTAATCGAAGTAACTGTAAAATACTTGCTGCCGCACTTGCCACATAAGTCAAAGCCGCTGCGGTCAATACTTTTCTTGTATAATGACTTTCTTCCTCAGATAAAATACCTGTGGAAACAATCATTTTCATAGCTCTGCTTGAAGCGTTAAATTCCACCGGTAAAGTAACCAGCTGAAATAACACTGCAAAACAAAAGAATAAAATTCCTGCCTGAATCAGCATATATCCAAGCTGCGCTTTTGCAGACATTCCACCAAGCACTGCTCCAAGAATAATCAACGGAATTCCTGCCTGAGAACCAAAATTAGCCACCGGTACCAATGCAGAACGAATGGCTAATGGGGCATAATGTCTTGCATGCTGAATGGCATGTCCACATTCATGACAGGCAACTCCCACCGCTGCCACTGAGGTAGAATTATAAACGGACTGTGATAAATTCACTGTTTTATTTCTCGGGTCATAATGATCGGTTAAATTTCCTGCCACCGGTACAATCTGCACGTCACGAATTCCTGCGTTTAAAAGCATACGCTCCGCTGCCATAGCTCCGGTCATCCCCGAATGGCTTCGCACATTCTGATATTTGTTAAAAGTAGTTTTTACCTTTGCCTGTGCCGCAAGACATAACAAAGCTCCTATAATTACTAAAATATAAGTGGGGTCCATGTACATTCCGTAATATCCCATCATTGAAAACACCTCCAGTTTTGTTTAAAGAACGATTCCTGTCTCTACCTGATATCCTCGTAAAAAATCTTCACAACTCATTCTTCTTTTACCTTCCAACTGAACTTCATCAAAACGTAAAATTCCTTGGCCGGTGTTTACATAAATGTTATGCTTATCAACTTTTATAATTTCCCCTGCTTCCGGATCCGCCTTGGTCTCTCCATCCACTTCATCCAAAATGGTACATTTCCAAACCTTTAAAGTCTTTCCCTTCAGCTTACAATAGGCACTTGGCCATGGGCTCATGCCTCGTACATGTCGTTCCAGTTCCACCGCACTGCGATTGAAATTCATTTTTCCCATTTCCTTGGAAATCATTCGGGTCTTGGTGGCCTCACTATGATTCTGTGGAGTATAGGTGGCCGTACCCTTTTCAATGGCATCAATGGTCTCCATTAAGGTGGTTGCGCCAAGTCCCATCAAATGATCAAACAGGCTTCCCGCCGTTTCCTCCGGAGTCAATGTATACTCTTTTTTCATAATAATGTCACCGGTATCAAGGCCTTCATCCATTCGCATGGTGGTCACTCCGGTTACCTCTTCCCCGTCGAGAACTGCCCATTGAATCGGTGCAGCACCACGGTATTTAGGAAGCAATGACCCATGCACATTGATACATCCGTAGGCTGGAAGGTCCAGAATCTCTTTGGATAAAATCTGTCCAAAAGCCACAACCACAATTAAATCCGGTTGATATGATTTTAAAACTTCCACGCTCTGTGCATCTTTGACCTTTTTAGGCTGAAATACTTCAATGCCGTGTTCCAGCGCCACTTCTTTTACCGGTGAATAGGTAACCTTGTTTCCTCGTCCTCGTTGACGATCCGGCTGGGTTACTGCAAGTACCACTTCGTGGTTGCTTTTTAATAATGCTTCAAAGGAACCCACGGCAAAATCCGGTGTTCCCATAAATATAATTCTCATGTCCTATTCCTCTTCCATCTCATCGTAAGTCACATCATGAATGGTATCTCCGGCCAGTTCCACATACATATGTCCGTCCAGATGATCCAATTCATGGCAGATGCATCGTGCAAGAAGTTCCTCTCCTTCCACAATCACCTCGTTCATATCCAAATCGTAGTATTTTGCCTTCACATAGTTGGGTCTTGTAACAATACCTGCTTTTCCCGGATAGCTAAGACATCCTTCTTCTCCGGTCTGCTCTCCGGAAGTTTCCAAAATGGTAGGATTGATCATAACAATTGGGCCTTCTCCCACATCGATTACCACCATTCGTTTCAGAATACCAACCTGAGGTGCTGCAAGGCCCACTCCCTGAAACTCATACATGGTTTCAATCATGTCATCAGCCAATGTTCTGATACGGTCAGTAACCTCCTTGATTGGTTTACATCCTTTTTTTAAAATATCGTCTCCTAAATAACGAATCTGTCTAAGTGCCATTCCATCCTCCTTAAAATCCTTGAATCGGGTCAAAATCAAAGGAAACATAGCCTCCCTCATAATCTGTTTTTTCCCGATACGTTTCTATGGTATTTTTTATTTTAATTAACTGCCGGTAATCCATGGCTTTTACGTAGATTACCTTTCGATAAACATCTTGTATCTTTTTGATTTTTGCATCGGTGGGTCCTAAAAGAATCACCTTTTCTTCTGTCTTATTTGCCACTTCATAAAGGGTTTCCGAAAGCTTTTGTGCCACCTCTTCCTTTTCTGCCATAATGGCAATTAACAACATATGTCCTTTTGGCGGATAATGAAGCAGTTTTCGATAGGCGATTTCTTCCCGGTAAAAGCTTTCATAATCCTGGCTTGATGCATCTTTGATGGCAAAATGTTCCGGATGATAGGTCTGAATCACCACTTCTCCGTCCACTGCACCTCTGCCTGCCCGTCCCGCTGCCTGGGTCAAAAGCTGAAAGGTCTTTTCCGACGCCCTGTAATCATCTGCATTCAGTGACATATCGGCGGCTAGAATCCCCACCAAGGAAACCTTTGGAAAATCGTGTCCCTTTACGATCATCTGGGTTCCCACCAAAATGTCCGCCTCCCCATTTGCAAAGGCAGACAAAATATTTTCATATCCGTCCTTGGTTCTTGTGGTATCCCTGTCCATACGAAGGATTCGCGCCTTTGGAAAAAGCGTCTGCAGACTTTCCTGTACCTTCTCGGTACCAACCTTAAACCCTCCTATATATCCGGAACCACATACCGGGCATTGCTGTACTTTCGGAATTTTGTATCCACAATAGTGACATTGCATGGTTCCGTCCAAATGCTCTGTTAAAGATACATCACAGTGGGGACATTTCACCACGCTTCCGCAGCTTCTGCAACTGATAAAACCGCTGGCTCCGCGCCGATTGAGAAAAAGTATACTCTGCTCCTTCTTCTCCAGTCGGTCCTTTAGTTTATTCATAAGTAAATCGCTGAACATAGAGCGATTTCCAAGCTTTAATTCCTCCCGCATGTCCACCACATGGGCCTTTGGAAGTTGTTTTCCGTTGTATCTATGTTTTAACGGGAAATAATGATATTGTCCCGTCTCTGCCTGATAAAAGCTTTCCACCGACGGTGTGGCGGATCCTAAAATTACCCTGGCTCCGTTTTGCTCTCCGCGGTAAATGGCCGTTTCTCTGGCGTGATACTTTGGGATACCTTCGCTTTTATAGGTGGATTCATGCTCCTCGTCGATAATAATCAATCCCAGATTTAAAAACGGAGTAAAAAGTGCACTACGTGGGCCAATCATAATGTCCACCTGGCCTTTTTGGGCCCTCTCCAACTGATCAAAGCGTTCTCCCTGAGATAGTTTTGAATGAAGAACGGAAACCCGATCTCCAAACCGATGATAAAACCGCATCACCGTTTGATAGGTCAATGCAATTTCCGGAATCAGCATAATCACCTGTTTTCCCTCATCAATGACATGCTG
Source organism: Lachnospiraceae bacterium (assembly GCA_024680055.1). Taxonomy (GTDB): domain Bacteria; phylum Bacillota; class Clostridia; order Lachnospirales; family Lachnospiraceae; genus XBB1006. The sequence goes on from JAILCP010000097.1 coordinate 10,470, forward strand.
CATTATTTCCATGTATACTTCAGTCTTACCGCTACCTGTGATTCCATGAATCAGACAGGGTTTTAAATCCCGACAGGAAAGAATCCCCTCCACCACCTGTTGCTGTTCGTAAGTCAACGTTGGGCGATAGGTATTTGCATGATCTGTGTCAATGGGATTTCGATAACTCCTTTTGGTAGTTACCGCCACAAATCCCTGTTCTTCCATTTTTTTGATTACTGCGGTGGATACATGAAGCTTACCGGTAAGCACCCGTTGTTCTATGGTTCCATCGTCCATCAATGCATTGATCAAACGAAGCTTGGCCACTTGCTTTTTTTCTTCAAAACTTGCTGCCAACTCCATGGCACGCTGTTTTGTTAAAAGCAGCTCCACCATCTTCACTTCCTTGGCTTTTCCTTTTGCCTTCATGGGAAGAACTGTCTTTAAAGCTTGATTTAATATTCCGCCGTATTGCTGTTTCATCCAGGCCGCCAGTCGAATCAATTGTCCTGTTACCCCGGCGTTGTCCATGACCTTTTCAATGTCTTTATAGGTAATGGTCTCATCCGGCACCTGATTTGTGATTCCCACCACAAATCCCTGCAGTTTTCGATTGGCCTTTCCAAAGGGAATCACCACCAGGCTGCCAAGATGCACCTGCTCTTCCAATTCCTTTGGAATCTTATAGGTAAAAGGACGATCCAGTTTTTCAATTGATATATCTACAATAATGTTGGCATAATTTGCCATATTACACTCCTGCGTTTTGTAATGCGTCTTTGATTAATTCTCTGTCATCCATGTGGTATTTTACCCCTTTGATTTCCTGGTAATCCTCATGGCCCTTGCCGGCCACAATAATTACATCCCCTTCTTTGGCGTTATCTACCGCATATTGAATGGCTTCTTTTCGATCCTCAATCATACAATAATTTCCGTCTGTTTTCTTCATTCCTGTTTCAATATCTGCAAGAATATCTTTCGGTTCTTCATCTCGTGGATTATCCGAGGTAATGATTGTATAATCCGCCAGCTTTCCTGACACCTCTCCCATCTCAAAACGACGAAGTTTGGAACGATTTCCTCCACAGCCAAATATACAAACCAGTCTTCCCGGCTGATATTCTTTCATGGTGCTGAGAAGACTCTCAAGAGCCATGGCATTGTGGGCATAATCCAGTAAAACAGTGTATCCTTTTCCTGTCTCCACTTTTTCCACACGACCTCTTGCCTTTGCCTCTTTTAACACCTTTTTCATGGTAGCTTCCTCCACGTCAAAATGACGGCAAATGGCCAGGGCTGCCAGGGAATTATAAACACTGAATTTTCCCGGCATATCCACTTCCATATGTCCCTGATAACTTCCCACGGTATCGTAGGCAATTCCAAGGTATCCGGGACGCTTCACCAATTCTATATTCACTGCCTGAAGGGATGCTCCGGGGTTCAATCCATAGGTTTCCACCGTACAGGTATGACCCTCTAACACCTGCTTATAGTGAGAGTCGTCGGCATTTACAATACCGTGGCGACACTTCTTAAACAGCATTCCCTTACATTGCATGTATTCTTCAAAACTTTCATGTTCGTTAGGTCCGATGTGATCCGGCTCCAGATTGGTAAATACACCAAGTTCAAAGGTAAAACCATCGGTTCTGTGCATTTTCAATCCCTGGGAAGACACTTCCATAACGGCGGCTTCACAACCTGCCTCCACCATTTTTGCAAAATATTCCTGAACCAGATAAGACTCAGGTGTGGTATTCACTGCAGGAATCACCTCATCTCCCATAATGGCCTCAATGGTACCGATTAAGCCGGTTTTATAACCTGCGTTTTCCAATACGGAACGTACCATATACGTTGTGGTGGTCTTTCCCTTGGTTCCGGTTACACCAATCACCTTTAATTTATCGGCAGGATAATCAAAATATGCAGCTGACAAATACGCCAGTGCCTCTCTGGAATCCTTTACTTTAATCACGGTAATCTCTTTTCCAACAGTTACATCTTTTGTAACCACAAGGGCTGTGGCACCTTTTTCAACGGCCATATCGATATAGTCATGACCATCCACTGCCGTTCCCTCTATGCAAACAAATAAGGTATTTTCTTTTACTTTTCTGGAATCGTATACCAGATATTGAATTTCCTTCTCCAGTTCTCCTTGTTCCAATGTGTATTCCACACGTTCTAATAATTGTTTAAGACTCTTCATATTTATCCCCTTCTACATTAACGACACATTAATTCATTATACTAAATTTCGGCCTTTTTTACAAGTAATGGGCTACCTTCCACCGGAAGATAGCCCTTTGTTTTTCTCACTTTTTCTATAGTTCAAGGCTCTTTTTAAAGCCCCGGTCACGTCGCGTTAAAAACGAATGCCGTACCATCCGTTTCCGCAACAGAATATATTGCAAAATAGATTTAAAAGGAACATGGACACGCACCATCTGCCCATATTGCCCACAGGATTTTCGTAGGTATTTCCCATGTTCTGATACCAGGTACCGCCGTTTTCCAGATATTCCAAAAACTGACGATACTCAAGATTACTGGGATCCCGACGTACCGCTTCTCTGGCCATAGCCATGGCATTGACATTATTTCCCATGCCGTTGTTGGCCACTGCACTATAGTAGAACCACTGTCCGTTGCGGGAAGCCTGGGAAATGCTGTCTAACACATGCAGCGCCTCTTTGTAATAACGATTACGAATATAGTTGGCTGCCGCCTGTAATTTCACACCATCATCAGAATCGCTGTAGGTCTGAGAGCTTCTTTCAAAACCTCCAAAACCACCGAATCCGCCATAATAGCTGCCTCCGTATTCACTTCCGCCGGACTGTCTTTGATGCATTATATCATTGTAAGCCTGCTGTACTTCCTTAAAACGTTCCTCTGCCAACTCTTTGTTCGGATTGTTCACATTGGCATCGGGATGATACTGCCTGCTTAGTTTTCTGTATGCTTTTTTGATTTCCTCGTCTGTAGCACTTCTGGAAACTCCCAATACTACATATGGATCTCTCATTTACTCTTTCTCTTTTCTTTCATTTTCTTGCGCTTTTTCAACTGCTTCATTTCGTACCTTGTCCAAACACCGGAATATAAAATATTCCGAAGCAAGTCCGCATGATGCACAATCGGCATACGTTCAAAGGAACGGGCACACTCTGCCATCATACTTTTTAGAATTAATTTCACAAAGGTATCGAAATCCTCCCCTGCATTTTGTTGACGCCAAAAACTAAAAGGATTGTACAATCCCATTTGTTCATCCTTTTCGATATCCTCATAGGCATCCATTAGATAAACAAATTTTCCAAGATAAAAACCAAGCGCTCTCAGCTCCTCAGACCACATATCTTCCTTCCAGTCAAAAATTTCGGAAAGCATTTCTCCTGTAAGTCCTGCCACCGCATCCAGATTGGTTTCGTAGCCTGCCTCTGTAAGCGCCAATTTCTTAATATAATCCTCAATCGCCGTTGCCTGCCTCGGATATTCCGCAGAAATCCGGTCATACTGTTTCTTAAGACTCATGGCCAGTGTCTTCTTTGATATGGACCTGCTATCTTTCCAATCATCCTGCAAGTTCTGATAGGATAACAAAATATTCATCTTGGCAGCATATACACTTGCTTCCGAGCTGCGGGATGTTTTCTTCTTGGCCGGGTGCATAAAACATGTAAATCGTTCTTTGATCACCTGCGGCTCGTAAAGTCCCGTCAGCAAAATGGTTAAAAAGGTCATGTCATAGTTTAAAAGAATCTGCCCCTTAGGACCTGCAAGTTCTTTTAACTCTCTACAAAGACCGCAATAATAGGATTGATATTGTTCCTGTTGTTCCTTTGACAACTCTTGTCTGTTAATATTGATATATCCAAACAATGCAAACTAACTCCTCTTAACAAACGCCTGTCTGCATTGCGGACAGGTAATCTCAATTTTTCCTTTTCCCTTTGGAACACGTACCTTCTGACCGCATGTTGGGCATGCATAAAAACGGTACATTTTTCTCTGTTTTGCGTGAAGCTGTTTCAATTTCAACCATCCGACCACGCTGTTTTGTATAGAAAGATACTTTTGATTTTCCTGGTATCTCTTTGGAATATTTTTTGAAAACATTCGAACATATGCAAGTAGTAAAACTACCAGTCCAAGACCATAAAAAATACGGATTCTGGCGAAGGAAGAAAGAAGGAGACAAAGAATGGATATTACAAGCATCCCCTTATTCAACTGGTCATTTCCGTATCTACCATACATTGCCCTTGCTACACGATCTCTAAACTTCATCAAATCACCTCTCTAAACGTCATTGAAACAAGTCTAGAATATCGCTTTGCACATGTCAACACAGTTATTTTCTTTTTAGATTTCTTAATATTTTTTTTATAAAATCAATTAGTAAGCAGGACTGTAAGCCGGGTTATGTCGTGAATGATCATCTATCTAGAACGATTGTTACCAACCGTCTCAAGCGACCTACCTGAAGCTGGCGGGCCACGTCATCGCTTCTATCTGGTCTTGCTTCGAATGGGGTTTGCAGAGCCTGTCCTGTTACCAGAACAGCGGTAGTCTCTTACACTGCCTTTCCACCCTTACCGTAAAATACGGCGGTATATTTCTGTTGCACTTTCCTGGGAGTCACCTCCACCGGCCGTTAGCCGGCATCCTGCCCTATGAAGCCCGGACTTTCCTCACCTGCGGTCTTTCGACACTTGCAGCCGCGATCATTCGTCCTGCTTACTATGATTCAATTTTAAACGTTAAAACAGCTACCTCCGATAAACTCGCGGAATAAGGAGTTATTGTTAATATCCTCACTTGGAGCCGGAAGCACATATTCAAGCATCTTTAAAAGACGCTTTGCTTCATAATATTCCGGATCACTTGGTTTGATCTGGTGAAGCAACGGTTGTACATATGGTTTAATTACAGCCATTTCATAAATAAAAGCTGAATTAAACATTGCATCTGCACTGTCCTGATTCGGGAAGATATATTTTTCTTCGCCTCGTCTTACGGAGTACCACATGGCAATGGTTTCCTTTGCACTGGTACCTCTTGTTCTTGCATCACGAACAATACGGCGAAGCAGTCTTCCGTCTGTGGTATGTAAACAATTGTGCTCATCTAAGTTTAATACAACCAGAGCACTGATGTAAATTTTAAATTTCAAATCGGAATCAATTCCGTAGGACATTTTTTCATTCAATCCATGAATGCCTTCAATAACCAAAATGTCCTCATCCCCAAGTTTCATATAATCTCCACGGTATTCTCTTCGACCGTTTTTAAAATTATATCTTGGCAATTCCACCTTCTCACCTTTCAAAAGGTTTTGCATATCCTCATTGAACTGTTTTACGTCAAGGGCTTCCAGGCATTCATAATCCGGATTTCCCTGTTCGTCCAAAGGTGTATCTTCTCTGTTGCGATAATAATTATCAAGTCCGATCGGATGCGGCTTCATTCCCTGTGCCATAAGCTGAATGGAAAGACGATGGGAGAAGGATGTCTTACCTGAGGAAGACGGTCCTGCAATCATAACAAACTTGCTTCCCCGCTCTTTGATTTGAGCCGCAATGTCTCCGATTTTCTTTTCCATCAAAGCTTCCTGTACAAGTACAATGTCCTGAAGCTTGCCATCCACAATGGCATCATTTAAATCACCAAGGGTAACGATGCCAAGCATGTCTCCCCATTTGGTGCTTTCTTTTAAAGTCTCATATAACTTTCCTGATGGGGTAAAAGGAGCTACTTCCCTACTGTTTTCATTTGGGAACAGTAACACAAAACCATCATCATAAAGTGCCAGGTCAAAATATTTAATCATGCCTGTATTTGGAAGCATATAGCCGTAATAATAATCCACATAATGACGGATACTGTAAACATTCACGCTGGAGCTGGCACGATATTTAAACAAATTGCCTTTGTCATGCATGCCTACCTCTTCAAACATTTTTACAGCATCGGTGGTATCATAGCTGTTTTTGCAAATAGGAATATTTTGGTCCACCAGCTTTTGCATTTCTGCTTTCAGCTGATCCAAAAGCTCCTGAGTTACTTTTACATTCTCACGCAGTCTGCAGAAAAATCCCTGACTGAGGGAGAACAACACTTCCACATGTAAATCATGATTAATATTGTAAAGTGCCTTTTGCATCAACATGGTTGCGCTTCTTCTGTAAGTTCTGATTCCTGTGGAGGAAGCTGTGGTCAAAAACTCAACTTCTCCTTCCTCTGTAATCGGTTTGTTAAGCTCAACCAATTTACCGTTTCTCACTGCAAGCGCAATATCATCAGGATAATCCTTTTGAAACTGATTTGCAAGTTCCAAAAAAGTCATACCCTCTTCTACTTCTAAAGCCTGACCGTTTACTGAAATTTTTACACTATTTGCCATATGATTAGCCCCCTTAAAAAAAGTTCTGTGCCGCCTGATTCCTTCGCATCTTTTCCTGTAATTCTTTCTTTCGCAATTCCTTTTGAGCCCCCTCTTTCATTTCCGTAAGAGATTCTTCAATTTTCATTAAATTTTCTTGTTCTTTCAAAACATATTGCCAAAGCACGGTGTTCTTCTCTTTCAAAAGTAACGGTCCGTATTCATCAAAAAGGGAAGTTTCTGAAGTAACCTGTTCCTGTCCCTTCACATATTTTCCCATAGGATAATACTTTCCGTCCTCAAACACCATATCTTCTTTTACACAAACATATCCCAGCTCCCTCATGGAAGAGCGAAAAAATGCCTGTTCCGATTGCGGTTGCAAAATCAATTCCTTTACGCCACTATCTTTTTTTAGGATATCAATACTTTGTGTCAGAATCTTGATAACAAGTCTGCCACCCATTCCGGCAATAATCACACTTTCCCCTTCGGATTCCAAAAGTTCTTTCAGACCATCGGAACGTCTTGTTTTAATTTTGTCCTGAAGTCCTTCTTTTTGAATATTCTTCCGGGCTGCCTTTAAAGGGCCTTCATTAATATCCATAGCCACGGCACTTGGTGCAATGTGATTCTCCACCAGGTAAATCGGTAGATATCCATGGTCACATCCAATGTCCGCCACCTTTCGTCCCGGTGTCACCAAAGATGCCACAGCCTGCATTCTATGTGTTAATTTGATCATTACTCTAAATAATCCTTTAATTTACGACTTCTGCTTGGATGTCTTAACTTACGAAGCGCTTTCGCCTCAATCTGACGAATACGCTCACGGGTAACGTTAAATTCTTTTCCAACTTCTTCCAGGGTACGTGCTCTTCCATCGTCCAATCCAAAGCGTAAACGAAGTACCTTCTGTTCACGTTCGGTCAATGTTTCAAGCACTTCGGAAAGCTGTTCCTTAAGCAGGGTAAAAGCAGCTGCTTCCGCCGGTACCGGTACCTGCTCATCCTGAATAAAGTCTCCAAGATGGCTGTCTTCCTCTTCACCGATTGGTGTCTCTAAGGAAACAGGCTCCTGTGAAATCTTCAAAATTTCTCTTACACGATCCACGTTCATGTTCATTTCCACAGCAATTTCTTCCGGGGTAGGTTCACGACCCAACTCCTGAAGTAACTGTCTGGAAACACGGATCAGTTTATTGATGGTTTCTACCATATGCACCGGAATACGAATGGTTCTTGCCTGATCCGCAATGGCACGGGTAATGGCCTGACGAATCCACCAGGTTGCATAGGTTGAAAACTTAAATCCTTTGGTATAGTCGAATTTTTCTACTGCCTTGATTAATCCAAGATTTCCCTCCTGAATTAAATCAAGGAATAACATTCCTCTTCCCACATAACGTTTTGCAATGGATACCACCAAACGAAGGTTGGCTTCTGCCAAACGTTTTTTGGCTTCTTCATCTCCATGCTCCAAACGTTTTGCCAATTCCACCTCTTCTTCCGCAGTTAACAGAGGTACCTTACCGATTTCTTTTAAATACATACGAACCGGGTCTTCAATACTGACCCCTTCCGGAACCGTAAGGTCAATGGCTTCCATTTCCACATCTTCTTCATCGTTTAATTCACCGTCATCCGGCTCTAAAAGCAATGCATCCACATCATCATTGATTTTTAAAATTTCAATGTTGTTGCTTTCCAAGGTTTCGATAACCTTTTCGTATTGTTCTGTTTCCAGTTTCTGATCGCTGAAAAATTCATTAATATCAGAATCTTCCAATACGTTTTTTTTGCTCTTTGCAAGTGTTACAAGTTCCTGCACTTTCTCATTGAATTTCTGTTCTTTTTCGTCCATATTTCCTCCCTTACGGTGCTAATTTTGATCATTGTTTAAATGTATCTCAATTTTTTCTATTTTTTCCAGCTTCCGTTTTTCATCAATTAGTTTCATTAGAAGTTGCATATCCTGAGGATCCATCTTCTCTGTTTTATCGTCAATACTGTTTTGTTTTACCTTTGCAATGACATCTTTAATGGCCTGTTCCTGTTCCGCAGCGGTTTCAATATTATGAATGGTGGCATTAAATAAGGACGCCACTTCCCGCTGTTCCTCTTCCAGTTCAAATCTGCTTATAATTTGCGGTGGATTTAAACTGCCATGTTCCAAGCCGTCATAAACAATGGTTGCCACCTGATAATACAATTCCTCTGTAAAATCCAAAGGCTCCACAAACTGTTTTACCGTATCAAAAATCTCCGGATGTTCAATCAGAGAAGTAATCAAAAGCTTTTGTGCCTTTTTATTTCCATCCTCTTTTAATTTATCGGAATTAATCCCGCTTTTCAGCGGTTTTTTCTTCACTACCTGTCCATCCATCTTGGAACTGATACTGGCTACCAGCTTCATCAATCCATCCTGTTTTATATGGAATGTTTGAGAAATTGCCTCGATGTAGTTGTTCCGTTCCAATTCTTCATGAAAGGTGGTAATCAGCTTCCTGGCAACCTGTTCCTGAAATGCGGTTTTCCCTTGCGGGTCACCCATGTTGTATTCCTTTTGTAACATCCTGATTTCAAAAAGAAAACTGTTTTCAGCCTCATCAATTCGCTTCTGATATTCCTCCGCACCCAGATTTTTAATAAATTCATCCGGATCCTTGTAAGGATTCATATTAATCACCCTAGCAGGCAATCCCACTTCCCTTAAAATTGGAATGGCTCGAAGCGCAGCCTTCACTCCCGCATTATCGCTGTCAAAGGTTAGATACACTTCCTTGGCATATCGTTTCATCAAAAATGCATGTCCCTGGGTAAAAGCTGTACCAAGGGCCGCCACCGCCATATCAAATCCTGCCTGATGAAGACTGATTACATCCATATAGCCCTCACACAAAAGCAAATAGGGTTTCCTTGAAGTTCTTGCAATATTTAATCCGTAAAGATTACGGCTTTTATCAAACACCGGGGTTTCCGGAGAGTTTAAGTATTTCGGTTCTCCATCTCCCAAAACTCGGCCTCCGAATCCCACCACGTGATTGTGCACATCCATAATTGGAAACATCACCCGGTTCCAGAATTTATCGTAGCCCCCTCGTTTTTCATCCAGGGTTACCAGACCCGAGTCCTTTAAAAGATCTGTACCGGTACCTTTTTTCACCAGGTATTGATACAAGTCATCACTGTATTTATTGGAATATCCAAGGCCGAATTTCTTCATGGTCTCTTGAGATAATCCTCTTTTAATAAAGTACTCCATCCCACTCTTTCCCTGCTCTCTACGAAGCTGGGTATAAAAGTAAGTGGCGGCTTCTTTGTTCAATTCCAGAAGGCGGCTTTTCTTATCTGCCCTTGCCCTTTCCTCTTTGCTCATTTCCTGCTCCGGAAGGGCGATTCCTGCCCGATCCGCCAGGGCCTCCATGGCTTCTTTAAAGCTGAAGTTTTCATAGTTCATCAAAAAGGTAAAAACGTTACCTCCGGCACCGCATCCAAAGCAATAATACATTTGCTTACTTTCACTGACGGAAAAGGATCCGGTTTTTTCATTATGGAAGGGACATAATCCAAAATAGGAGCTGCCCTTCTTTTTCAAACTGACATACTCACCAATCACATCCACAATGTTATTGGCAGAACGGACTTCTTCAATTAATTCATCCGAATAAAATGCCATAGTTCCTCCTTATCAATAAATCTGCCATGACTTCGGCAAGAAATAATCCTCAAATAAATTATACGCAAATTCATCTGTCATACCGGAAATGTAATCACATACCACCCGGTCTTTGGCATCTCCGTCTTCTTCATGAAAACGTCGGAATTTCTCAGGGAGCAAATCAAAATGCTCCATATAGTGAGTAAACAAAAATTCCAACATACGATCTGCCTTCACTTCTTCAGACTTTGCCGTAGGATTCATGTAGACTCTTTCAAACATAAACCCTCGCAGTTCCCTCATAGCGCCTAGCACATCATCCGACATGGTAACGTCATTTTTTCCAAGACTTTGAATTATTATATCGTGAATTAATGTGTCCAGGCGATCATTGGGACTATAACCAAGCACCTCATGTATGTGCTTTGGAATATCGTCTTCACTTAACACTTTGGCACGAATGGCATCATCAATGTCATGGTTGATGTATGCGATTTTATCGGAAAGGCGTACCACCTTTCCTTCTAAGGTGTGGGGCATCAAACTGGTCTGGTGATTTAACATTCCATCCCGGACTTCTTTGGTAAGATTCAATCCCTCACCATTTTTCTCTAATTTTTCTACAATACGAACACTTTGCTCATTATGGCGAAAACCATCCTTACACAAACGATTTAAGGTGCGCTCCCCTGCATGGCCAAAAGGCGTATGACCAAGATCATGTCCAAGGGCAATGGCTTCGATTAATTCCTCGTTTAATTTCAGTGCTCTACCTATGGTTCTTGCATTTTGTGACACTTCCAAGGTGTGTGTCATACGGGTTCTGTAATGATCTCCCTGGGGATCTAAAAACACCTGGGTTTTTGATTTCAATCGGCGAAATGCTTTACAATGAAGAATTCGATCCCTGTCTCTTTGATAAACCGGGCGAATATCACACTGAGCCTCTTCCTTATCCCTTCCTTTGGAATTCACACTTAAAGATGCATAGGGACTCAATGTTTCCTTTTCCATCTGCTCCAATGTTTCACGTATTGTCATAGTTTTTTCCTTTCATTTGTATCGCCAAATAAAAACACTCATAATATATATTACCTGTGAGAGTTGTATTTCCTTTTTTTATTTTTAAAAAAGTTCAAAAAAAAGAAAACCTTTAAAAGGTTTCCTCTAATTTGCCCTGTAAAAGGCGCAATGTTTCTTTTTCCTGCTCCAAAAAACAGTCTTCCTGTTCCATAAAATGCAAGGTGTCTTTTTTAAACTTCTCTTCATCCATGTGCACATCCCTTTTTACCATAAAAAGGAAATAGGAAATGGCCAATAAATCGGCAGCTCCGCCGGGACTTAGATGATATTTTATAAAAAGTTCGTCCAATTGATTCAAGAAACATTTGCTGGTTTCAGCTTCATCTCCCGTGGCATCAAAGTGATTCTTTAAACACTTCCGGATAAAAAAGGCCGTCTCCTTATTGGATCTTGAAATCATGTTGGAATCCTCAAGATTGGCCATAATCTGAGTAAGAATTCCGGCTCCTACCCGGTATAAGTTATCCGGATTGGCCCTCTTTTCCAAAAGAGGTAATGCGAAAAGTCGTACCGACGGCATTCCAAGAGCCGCCTCTCCTCTGGCACCGGTTAAACCGTATTTTTTATATTGCTTTTCTCCGGATGTTCCTGGAATAAGTTCTTTATTAAAGTCAGTTTTAATTGTACTTTTACCAAGAACCGAAACCGTTTCCCACAGCAGTTCTTCGTTATAATATTGCCCCATGGCCACTTCTCTTCCCAGGGCAATCATCAGCAATCCCATGGAATAAATCATCCCTTTATGGGTATTCACTCCACCGGTGGCCTCAAACATGGCTTTCTCTGCCTGTATACCAATGGGGCGAAGCTCTTTTAGCAACTCCTCTTTGGGAACATGAACAGTTTCTGCTCCTCCTTTTGCAAATTGTCCAAGAAAAGGTTTTATGGCTGCGGCGCTTTTTTCAAAAAGGGAAACATCCATATCCTCATGGGATCCGCAGTTACATAAATCCACCAATCCGGGTTTTCTTGAGGTGTACACTTCAAGAAGCAAGGCTTTATAAGCGTAATTCTCCAAGTTCTTTAATCTTGTATCCATTTTAACTCAATCCCTGTATCATAACTTCTATACTTTTATCCTGCAGTTCTTTTACGGAGTGTGCCCGGCTTCTTGCGCATTCACTGCCCGGCTTTTTACAAACGAGGCAGCTTCGTTCGCCCATTCCAATGTCCTCACGGCTAAGCTTTGTTTCTTCCCCATCTTTTACCACCAGAACATCAATGTCAAACAGTCTGCCAAGGGAACTGCCATCTTCAATATGAACCATAGCTTCCTTAACTTTCATTGGGTCAAAACACACTGCATAAAAGGCGGTAACCCCGGTCACCTCCTGATGAGATTCGTGATGTAGTACAGGCGCACCCATATTCTTTAATGTACTTTCAATTTCTTCCTTTCCTTTTTCAAAGGCTCTGGACAAAAGTTCAAAATACTTCACCGGTCCGGCCATGTTCATGGTAAAACAGATCAGCACCGTGCCTTCTCCATACTGCTTCAGCAATTCCATTTGATGCATCACTCTTTGCTCTCTGGCAGATAACATCATGGGAAGATCCACCTCTTGACGATTCTTTAAATCTGCCTTTGCCTCTTCAAAGGTAGGCACCTTCTTCCCTTCTCCTGCAAAATAGGCATAGGTACTTTGAGGAACATAACACTTCAGTTCTTCAAAGTTCTTTTCCTTAATAAGGGCTCGCACCCTTGAGGCACTAATAGCCTCTTTCTCTGTTTCCTTTCGCTCTATTACATGACAGGTGATTCCCTCACCCGGCAACTCCTGCTGCATCACCTCATTGTATAGTCCGGTGATTTCGCTAAAAGGTTCTGTACCCACATAACGTGATGTAATATCCAAAGCCTTTGCTATGCTTTTAAACACTTCAATATCCAGTCTTGCATGGGACTGGGCCACGGTTTTCTCATCCTTCAAAAAGTAAGACGGGAAGGTGGCACTTGATATAATATAGGCACCGGACTCATGTACAATTACATTCTCAAGGTCTTTCACTCCTTGCTTTACCAGTTCATATCGTACCGAAAAAGGCACTTCGGAAGCATCTTCCGATACCACAAATACATGGACATAATCATTTTCTTTTGCTGCTCTTTCTACCAGATAACGATGTCCCAGGGTAAAAGGATTTGCATTCATAACAATAGAAGCTATGCTATTTCCTTCTACTTTTGTATTACTTAAATCTTCAATATATTTATCGAAACCGTTTTTGCGATTCTCCATAAAGACCAGTTTCCCATCCACTCTTGCAATCTCATAAAATCCAAGATCCCCAAAAAACTTTGCAGAATCAATCTTTGTATACAAAAACAAATGAGTATACCCACGCTCCAACTCATGAGCCACCAGATGGGTTACCACATCGTTCATCAGACCCTCACCCTGGTGATCACTGTCCACCGCCATACATCGCAAGGTATTCTTAAACAAAGAACCGGTGGCCACCAAATTGTAATCCTCATCAAAAAGGCCCACGGTATAATCAAGATTTCCGTCCCTGTCAATCCCTTCTTTCAGCAGAAGTTCCTTTTGCTTTCTTATGTTTCGTTTATCATCTTTCTTAATTTCACTCAATGTATAGCTCATGCTTTCTCTCCTGTTATCCTAACGTAATACTCCATTACACTATACCATAAAAAAGGTGCTTTGACCCTACTTTTCATAAAATCAAAGCACCAAATAATTTTTCATTTTTTGCTGATTAATCAGCGAATTCGTACTCTTTTACCTGACGAACCACGTCAATGATGGTACCGTCACGGCTTTCAATGGCTCCAACCACTCTGTCACCAAACTGTACTTTTTCCGGTTCTCCAACAATGGCATAAGCCTGATCACGTAATTCTTCAATGGTGCAGAACGGGAGTTTTACATCCTTCATGCATTCAATCAAGTCTTTACGCTTCGGATTGATAGCAATACCGTAATCTGTAATAACAACGTCTACTGTTTCACCAGGTGTTGTAACAGTAGTTACATCAGAGCATACGCATGGAATTCTTCCTCGAATCAAAGGAGAAATAATAATGGTACATTTTGCACCTGCAGCGGTGTCCGGATGTCCACCCTGAGCTCCTGTAATCACACCGTCAGAACCTACTACTACGTTTACGTTGAAGTGTGTATCAACCTCAAGGGCTGCCAAAATAACAAAATCCAAACGGTTTACATATGCACCCTTGTTCATTGGGTTTGCATACTCAGAACCGGAAATTTCAAAATGATTTGGATTGTTTCTTACAGATTCGATGGCAGTCAAGTCAAAGTCCTGTGTATCTACAAGTTTTTCAATTAAACCTTCTTTTAATAAGTCGGCCATTGGTCCGGCAATTCCGCCAAGGCCAAGACCCATCTTAATTCCTCTTTCTCTCATGATTTCACCAAGATAAAGAGTGGATGCGATGGATGGTCCACCTACACCGGTCTGATATGAGAAACCGTCTTTAAAATAAGGTGTATTGATTACAAACTGTGTACAATAGTTGGCCATCATAAGATTTCTTAAATCTTTGGTTGGTTTTGCAGCTCCGGTAGCAATTTTAGCAGCGTTACCGATTTCATCAACAACAACCACATAATCCACGTCTACCTGAGAAATGGAAGCCGGCTGATTTGGGAATGGTACCAAAGTATCTGTAATTGCCACAACCTTGTCTGCGTACTGAGCATCTACCATGGCATAGGATAATACACCACAGTCGGATTTTCCGCCTACGGCTCTCATGTTACCGTAAGAGTCACAAGTTGGTGCTCCGATAAAAGCAATATCAATATGTACATCGCCCTCTTCGATTGCTCTTACACGGCCACCGTGAGAACGCATAATTGCTGTTGTCTTTAATTTTCCGTTGGAAATCGCTTCTCCGATCTTACCACGTACACCGGAAGACTGGATTCCTGTAATGGTTCCGTCCTCAATCATCGGTACAATTGGATCGTGTGCTTTTCCTAAAGAACTTGCACAAATGGTAAGGTTCTTAATTCCCATTTTGTGAATTTCTTCCATAACCATGTTTACAACATAGTCACCTTCACGGAAATGATGATGGAAGGAAATTGTCATTCCGTCCTTAATTTCACATTTTTCAAGGGCAGCTTTAATTGATGGAAGTAATTTATCTTCGCTAGGATCAACTACACCGCGAACGGTAGGCGCTGCTTTTTTATAAGTTTTATTATGACGATAATAAGCTCCGTTAAAGCCTTCTACTTTTCTGCCATAACTATCTGTTAATTCCTGTAATACCTCGTCCGGTATTTCTCTTCCTACACTATTAATCATCTTACAAATCCCCCTCGTATACGCCTGCAGCCTTTGCCAACTGGATAGTACGCTTAGCTCCAGGATAGAATGCGATATCAACCATCTTACCATCTACAGTGAATACACCGATTCCCTGTGCCTTCTTTTCATCAATTTCCTTGATGACTTTTTCAGCATAGATGATTTCCTTTTCAGAAGGAGTAAAGATTTTGTGTACGATTTCAATCTGTCTTGGGTTTACAAGGGATTTTCCGTCATAACCCATGGCTTTGATCATACGAACCTCTTTTTCAAATCCTTCCATATCGTCAAGATTTGTAAATACAGTGTCAAAACACATAACACCGGCAGCTCTTGCAGCAATAATCATCTGCTGTCTTGCTCCTGCAAGTTCCACACCGGTACCTGAAATGGTTGTCTGAAGATCCTTTGTATAATCTCCACCGGATAATGCCACACCAAAAAGTCTTTCAGAGGACTGACAGATTTCGTAAACATTCATCATACCCTTGGTAGACTCAATGGCTGCCATCAAAAGTGTAGAACCTTCCGGTCTTCCAAACTCTTTTTCTGCAGCAAGTGTTGCTTCTTCAATAATATGTACATCCTTTGCAGACTCAACCTTAGGGATACGAATAGAATCACATCCTCCGGCTACACAAACACGTACATCCTCTTTCCAGTGAGGTGTATCCAATCCGTTAATACGTACTACACGTTCGGTTCCTCTGTAATCGATGGTCTTTAATGCATGATATAAGGAAAATCTTGCAACATCTTTCTGATTCTCTGCTACAGCATCCTCTAAGTCAAGCATAATAGAATCAAGTTTATAAATGTACGGATCCTTGATTAAGCTAGGCTTCTGTGCATTTAAAAACATCATGGATCTTCTTAATCTTTTTAAATTCGGATTCTTCATTAGCGAACTGCACCTCCCCACGGAATATCAGATACAATATCATTGGAACGATATACAGCACCTTCTACTCTTGCTTTTAATGTGCAATCAAGTGCACCTTTATCTACAACGGTTACCTTTGCGTCTTTAACCTCTAGTCTATCTAATGTCTCAATAATGGTTTTCTTGATCTGGTTACCAAACTGGTTGATAACACTGCTCTCGATGGATAATTCCACACCTTTGCTTCCAGGCTCTACTGTTACCTGGCAATCAGATGATTCCAATGTTCCAGCTACTGCTGCTTTCTTAATCTCCATTCGTTCTCCTTTCTTTGATCAAAAATAATTACAAAAGTATAATAACATAAATAACACCCACGGCGTAGCCATGGGTGTTAAAAATCACAATTTACGCCTCTAATCTTGAACGGATAGCTTTGATAAAGTCTTTACTGTTAACCTGTTTTGCATTTGGATCTGTTGTGATTGCCTTAAGATCCTTTGTCATGATACCGCTTTCAATGGTATCGATGGTTGCTTTTTCAAGTTTGTTAGCAAATTCAACTAATTCTTTATTGTCATCTAACTGTCCACGTTTTCTTAAAGCGCCTGACCAAGCAAAAATAGTTGCTACAGAGTTTGTAGATGTCTCTTTGCCTTCAAGATGCTGATAGTAATGTCTCTGAACAGTACCATGTGCTGCTTCATACTCATAATATCCTTCCGGAGATACAAGTACGGATGTCATCATTGCAAGGGAACCGTAAGCTGTTGCAAGCATATCGCTCATAACATCTCCATCATAGTTCTTACATGCCCAGATGTATCCACCGTTGGAACGGATTACACGTGCTACCACATCATCGATTAAGGTGTAGAAGTACTCAATACCTGCAGCATCAAATTTTTCTTTATAATCTTTTTCAAATACTTCGCGGAAAATATCCTTGAATGTATGATCGTATTTCTTAGAAATTGTATCTTTTGTTGCAAACCAAACACTTTGCTTTGTATCTAAAGCATAGTTAAAACAACTTCTGGCAAAACTTTCGATAGATTTGCTTCTGTTGTGCATACCCTGAATAATACCCGGCTCTTTGAAATCATAAATGGTTTCTTTCTGAACAGTACCGTCTTCTCCAGTAAATACCAATTCAGCTTTTCCAGGTCCCGGAACCTTCATTTCAACACCCTTGTAAACATCACCGTAAGCGTGACGAGCAATGGTAATTGGTTTGGTCCAATTCTTAACGTATGGTTCAATACCTTTTACGATAATCGGTGCACGGAATACAGTACCATCAAGTACGGCACGGATTGTTCCGTTTGGACTCTTCCACATTTCCTTTAAGTTGTACTCTTTCACACGTGCAGCGTTTGGTGTAATGGTTGCACACTTAACAGCTACGCCGTATTTCTTGGTTGCTTCTGCGGAATCGATTGTTACCTGGTCATTGGTCTCGTTTCTGTGCTCAAGTCCTAAATCATAGTACTCAGACTTAAGATCAATGAATGGGTAGATTAATTCATCTTTAATAATCTGCCACAGAACTCGGGTCATTTCGTCGCCATCCATCTCTACAAGTGGAGTGGTCATCTGAATCTTTGCCATTGTAATTGTCCTCTTTTCTTCATTTATTGCTCATACTGCCGGCAGTGCCAATTCCACCGGCAGTGAGTTGACTTATAAATTACTGGTTCTTCTTGTTCTTGTCTTTGTTGAAGTTAATGAGACATCCTGCAAGAATAATGGATCTTTCATCATCTGTAAGGTCTCCTGTGGTTACTTCAAACGGTACAAGTTCGTTACCTTTCACTGCGTATGCAGTAATGGTCTTCGCTTTCTCCTCAATTGCTTTCCTGATTCCAGGAACAAAAATATAATCTCCAAGTGCAAAAGGAATATCCTCTGTCGGGAACTGGAATGGAATCATTCCCCAGTTAATACAGTTGGATCTGTATCTCTTGGTTGCATATTCCTTTGCAATGTTAGCCCATGCTCCAAGCACCTTCTGACAGGAAGCTGCCTGCTCACGTGCAGAACCGTCACCCGGTTTTACTGCGTAGATTGTGGATCCAAATGCGGTATTTGCAGGATCCACAGATGGGAACTTACCTTTAACAACATCATATGCTGCCTTCAGATCTGCATCTTCTACTTTTCCGTCACGACGTTCCAATTCAACCTTGTATACTTCCTTTGCACGTCCAACATACTCAGGATCTCTACGAGACAATGCAAATTCTGCAAGTCCAAGTGGGTTGGAACGATAAGATGAAGTTTCTCCGGATGGAATCAACTCATCTGTGGTTGTTACAGGGTCATGAATCTCAGATACCACCTTCAGCATTAAATCATCGGTAAGATGAGTCATTGCCGGCCATGGTTTGATGTTTGGGCCTTCCTGAATTTCCACTGTCGGGTCAGCCACACCATGAGAATCAAATACACGTGTTTCATAAATTGTCTTATCGAAGAAGTATTTCGGTCTTGTGTAGTCCACATCCGCTACTTCATCTGCTCCTGTTAAGAAGCCTTTATTTAATGCTGTTGCAGCAATGGAACGAGCGTCCATAAGTGCAACAGAAGAAATCTGTCCATTCTGTACCTTGGATCCTTCACGGTTCGGGAAGTTTCTTGTACAGTGACGAATACTGAATGCATTATTTGCAGGTGTATCTCCGGCACCAAAACATGGTCCGCAGAATGCTGTCTTAATAATTGCTCCGGCATCAATAAGTGCTGCCATTTCACCATTCTTAAGAAGCTCTTTATATACAGGCATGGAAGCCGGATATACAGATAAGGTAAATCTTCCGTTTCCGATTCCGTCACCTTTTTTAAGAATATCTGCTGCATCACAGATATTCTCGAATCCACCACCGGCACATCCGGCAATAAGACCCTGCTCTACATAAAGCTTTCCGTCTACAATCTTGTCCTGCAATGAGTAATCAATCTTGTCGCCAAAGCTTACCTTTGCGCGCTCTTCCACTTCATGCAGAACGTCTTTCAAGTTGGCCTTTACATCTGCAATGGCAAAGGCTTTACTTGGATGGAACGGCATGGCAATCATTGGTCTGATTTTGCTTAAATCTACCTTGATTAATCCATCATAATAAGCAACAGCACCCGGTTCAACCACCTTGTAGTCGCCGCTTCTTCCGTGGATATCATACCATTCTTTTACTCTGTCATCTGTCTTCCAAATAGAGGAAAGACAAGTTGTCTCTGTTGTCATTACATCAATACCGATTCTGTAATCAGCACTGAGGTTTGCAAGTCCCGGTCCAAAGAACTCCATCACTTTGTTCTTTACATAACCGTTATCGAATACAGCACCGATAATTGCAATTGCAACGTCCTGAGGTCCTACGCCAGGATTTGGAGCTCCTTCAAGATATACGCCGATGACTCCCGGCATATTTACGTCGTAGGTCTGGGACAGTAACTGTTTTGCAAGTTCTCCGCCGCCTTCACCGATTGCCATGGTTCCAAGTGCTCCGTAACGAGTATGAGAATCTGATCCAAGAATCATTCCTCCACAGGTTGCAAGCATTTCACGGGCATACTGATGAATAACTGCCTGATGAGGTGGCACGTATACACCACCGTATTTCTGTGCTGCGGTAAGGCCAAACATGTGGTCATCTTCGTTAATGGTTCCACCTACAGCGCATAAGCTGTTGTGGCAGTTGGTAAGAACGTAAGGAAGTGGGAATTTCTCCATTCCTGAAGCTCTTGCTGTCTGAATAATACCAACGAATGTGATATCATGTGATGTTATCTTATCAAACTTAATCTTCAACTTCTCCATGTTGTCAGATGTGTTGTGCGCTTTCAAAATACCATAAGCCATGGTATTCTTGGCAGCGTCTGCCTTACTTGTGTTGATGCCTTTTGACTGTAAAACCGCTGATTCTTCCCCATTTTCTTCAACGATTTCGGTTCCGTTAAGAACGTAAGCACCATTCTTTAATAAAGTAATCATTTGGTCCTCCTTCACTTTATTCGGGTTCAAACCAAACCCCGAATTGTTCGTGTGTTCACGGCTTTTCTACCGTCGCGTTTATTATATCATACTGATTTTTAATTACAAACGTTTTAACTTAAGAAGAATAAAAGTCGATTACTTTTTGGTTTATCTATATAAATAGTGTGACATCGGGTTTATACCGCGTTCTATTCACACTTTTTTCACTACAATTTTCGCTCCAAAAGCGACTTTACTAAATCTTGCTATAAATAATTTTAAACCTTATTGGTCTATGGTCTAAAAAGTCGTTTTTTTAACATTCTCAATACCTTACAATACCCTGTAAATTCCTTTTGCCAATCTTTCATCGGTATCCTTAAAATGGTTGCCCGGATTGAACTGGAATTCTGTTTCAATTCCAATTCCTGTAAAATAATTGTATATTTCCAGGGTTTTCTCTTTGACGCAGCGAAGCATTTTATTTTTGGTTAGCTCTTCCTTGTCTCCCAGGGAAAAATAGACCCTTTGAGGCATTTTTTTCAACTTTGTCTTTTGTACATAGGAAGCAAACTCCGGAAACCACAAAGAACCTGAAGCGCTGACTGCTTTTGCAAAAAGATCCGTATGATAAAGACTGTAAATGGCAAATAGTCCTCCAAGGGAATAGCCTGCAATAATTAATTCTGTCGGCTCATTTGCCAGTTTCTTTTTTACCTCAGGAATTATTTGTTCTGTCAGTTCTTTTAAATAGCGTCCCGCTTCCCCCTTGCAGGGATCGTCATTTTTATAAAGGGGCTCACACTGCCAAGGTGTCATTTCATCATTCCATATTAATCCGCTCACAACCCCAAGGCACACGTCCTTATTTCCCTGCTCCTTTATCTTGTGATAAAGGTTCTCACCATCCCCCTCAAAGGCATTTACTATCACAAGAGGAACTGCCTGTTCCCTTTCTCCGTATAAGTAAATTCTTTTACCTGCCACATTGATTTCCATTTTCTCCATACAACCTTCCTCCCATGATTTTTATCCGATTTTATTTTACCTCATCTGTTTATTTACATAAATTAAAAATTTTCACAGAATTTAAAAATTTATATGTAACAATTCATCTATAATAAATGTAAAAACAACTATGCTATGTAAAAAAACAGCAGGCACATGAATGGAGAATCTTATGGTACAAAAAACTTACTTATTTTCAACCATTGAACAATTGCATCCGATTCTGAACACCATTACCTCTTCCACAGAATATCAAGAAGCCAGTGGTATTCTAATACAGGTGTTTAACCCTCGCGTCGACCTGGATGAGTCAAAACTCATTTCTGACATTAATGAAAAATGCAACAAAGCTTGCATTACAGGAATGACTGCATCCAATATTGCAGAGGCGTCTTATGATATCAGCGAAAAACCTGTGCAGCTTTCCATTTCCTATTTCTTTAAAACAAAGCTGCTTTATTTGGAATACGATTTAAAAGAAACTACCACCTTCGTTGCAGGTCGTAAGGTAAATGAGATTTTAGAGCATACTGAAAATGCTTGTGCTATGCAAATTATATATACTTCCAACAGCTCCAACATTCTGAGTTTTACCGGTGAATTCAGTCATCATGGAATCCCTGTCTTTGGAGCCAAAGCAGGTCGCAGCATCCGGGCGCTCAATACAGCCCATGTCTATGGAAGTCATTGCTATGAAAACGCCTTGATTGCAGTGATTTTTTGTAGCCAAGATTTAAGTGTGTACCTGGATCATAACCTGGGCTGGCAGGAAATCGGCGTAGAAATGGTGGCCACAAAAGTAAACGGTAACCGGATTCTCAGTGAAGTGGACGGCCGGCCTGCAGTGGAAATCTACGAAAAATATTTAAACGTAAAACCGGATTCTTATTTTATGCAAAATGTTTGCGAGTTCCCATTGGTATGTCGGCGAAATAACATTCCCACCACCCGTGTTCCTTTTTCCTACGATGAAGAAGGGGCCATCCATTTTTCCGCGGAAATTCGACCCGGAGAACATTTTCGTCTTTCCTATGCCGATGCGAATAAGTTAAAACAGCTAAGTGCAGAATCCGTACAGGACCTGAACGAATTCCGGCCGGAAGCGATTTATATTATTGAATGCGGAAATCGAATGCGTTTCTTAAAGGATGATTATAGAAAGGAACTAGACAACTACAAAACCGTGGTACCTCAATTATCCTTTACAACCGGAAACGAGGAAATCTTTGTTACACCGGAAGGTTATGGCGGAGATTTAAACAGTGCTCTTATTACGGTGGGTCTGAAAGAAACCGGCCACACCAATTGGATCATTCCATATCGGGAAATCAAAAAAGATCCTGCAGAAACAGATTCTTTTGCCAATCAAAAAATCAGGGGAGAGATTCCTTTTGTGGACCGTATTTTAACCTTCCTTGCCAGCACTTCCAAAGAGCTGGACGAATTAAACAAAGAACTGGGCCGCATTGCCTATACCGATCAGTTGACCCAGATTTATAATCGTTGGGAACTGGAAAACAAAATCAAAGAGGCCCTATCCCTAAAGAAGGCCAACAAAGATCACAGTGTAGCCCTTCTTTTCATGGATATTGACCACTTCAAAAAAGTAAACGATACCTACGGCCACGACGCCGGAGATATGGTACTGAGAGGAACGGTCAATCTCATTCGAGAAGAATTGAAAAACGAATGCGCCTTTGGCCGCTGGGGCGGCGAGGAATTCTTATGTTTGTTAAGATCGTCAAAAGAGGAGGCTCTGGACTTTGCAGAGCATATCCGAACTCTGATTGAAGAAACCTGTTTTGTGAATGTAAAGCATATTACCATCAGCATTGGTGTTACCATGGTAAAAGAAGATGACACCGTTGAAAGCTTTATTAAGCGTGCCGACCAGGGCTTATACGACGCCAAGGAAGGCGGTCGAAACCGTGTTATCTTCCGTCCATAACTATAATAAAAAAATGAAAGGTGAGCCTTTGACTTTTCATGTCATTGGCTCACCTTTTTTATTGTTCATCCTGATTGGAATAGATACAATAGCCTCTCTTTCCGTGTTCTTTTACATAATAAAGACTTTGATCCGCCATTTTATATAACTCTTTGTACGTCTGTGCATCGTTAGGATATACCGCAATTCCAATGCTTACGGATATATCCACCGCTTCGCCTCCGTCTTCAATTTTCCAGGTAAAAAATTCCGTCAGTTCTTTTGCCTTTCGTTCAATCAACAAAGGATCAATCAGCCCCGGTGAAAATACCACAAATTCATCTCCGCCAAGTCTTCCCACAATATCTCCGGCCCTGAAATGTTTGGTCAATTCTCTTGCAAATTTTACAAGCACCTCGTCCCCTTTTCCATGGCCAAAAGTGTCGTTTATTTCCTTAAAATTATCCATGTCAAACAGGAACATGGACGCTCCGATTTGCCTGCTTTTTTCTCCTTCAAGGAAAAGATTAATGCTGGTATATAAACCGTTGACATTGGATACTTTCGTCAAAAAATCTGTTCGAACCTTATTTTTCAGTACCGCTTTTTCTCCCTTAAACTTGTGGAAATTTAAACAGGTTAATAATAATATCATAACCAGTGCGTAGACGGCAATACCTAAAAATACCCGGAAGAAACGCTGAGACAACATATACTGATCGTTTTTTACAACCAGATACATACCCAATTCCGGAATAAATTTTCGAATGATAAAACCATCTTTGGTATACACCTGGTTCTCTCGTTTCATATCCTCGTTGTAATATCTGCTGTAATAGGCTTCACCTAGATTGATATCCTCATCATCCAGGGTGGTATTTCCGTCAATGTCTGTGAGACAAACATCCACATTATATTTTTCAGAGCAACGCTTTATTTCGTTGGTAATATCCGATAAATAAACGGCACAGCCAAGCACTGCTCTTAATTTACCATTTACTTCCATACGCCGGTCTGTAAATACAACATAGGCCTTTTCATTAAACTGATCATAGGTCAAATCGGCGCCATACTCCATACCGGATTTTACAAAATTCTCATACCACACATCATAGCTGTCTTTGGATGGATCCACCACTTTTCCCACACCCCGAGGAGTGTAGTATTTGTTGGTGGTGCAGGAAATCAGGTAAGTACCTTCCCACTTGTTTACTGCCCTGATTTTTTCAAGATACTGCGCCATCTTCTCCTCAAACTCTTCTTCGGGCATATCATCTTCTTTTTCCAACATGTTTTGCAGAAGATAATCATTACACATTGCCTTTGTAAAATTAGCGGAATACTCCAACTGATTACTGATGGATCCGTATATACCGTCAAACAATGCACAGGTGGTACTTTCCATATCCTCTTTCACAATGGAATGTATCACCGTATACGACATCCCAAGAGCAAACAGTGCCCCAAAGACTATAATACAAATATTTGTGATTAAAAGTACATTATCCTTTATAAAACTTCTCACCTTTTTCATGGGCAACACCTCAAGCTTTTAAATTTTTAAGTTTAGGTATAATGATGCTGTTTCTATCATAGTAATTTTTCGTGAAAATACTGTTAATTTTTGGTACTTTTATTTACTATTTTTTAGTGAGAAACCACCTGATTTTTACCGCTTCGTTTTCCCTCGTAAAGACGTTTATCCACCTTTTCCATCAGCTTCTCCACATCATACTTTGGATCATAGGCAATCACCCCAATGGTGACTGTAACTGCTGCTTTTTCCCCGCTGCAAAAAACAAATTCCTGTTGACTTACCCTTGTTCTGATAAGTTCAGCCATCTCGGTAGCTTTTTCTTTACTGCCGTGAACTATGGCCAATATCTCCTCTCCGCCCCAGCGAAAAGCCTGATCGTCCTCTTCGATACAGGATAAAACCATACCGGAAACGGCTTTTAACACCACGTCCCCGCATTCGTGTCCGTAGGTGTCGTTGACTGCCTTAAAGTCATCAATATCCAGCATCAAAAGGCAAAACGGTTTTCCGTAACTCTGTGCCATTTTGTAAGCAATTTCCAAATAACCGTTCATGGTCTTTCTTGTCAAAAGATTGGTTAAAGAATCCCGATAGGCATATTTCTCCAGTTCTTCCACCAAAAATTTGCCGCCAAAATAGGTAAGCACATTCATGCTTACCGACATACCCAGAATTCCAATCAGGCGAACGGTCATATTGGCCACAAAGTAGCCATCTTGAACAGGCAAAAGAACGTCCCCTTTGATCACCCAGGATATGGCGATGGAAATCACAAGTGCAATAGTTGTTTGTCGCACCAATTTTATATCAAAGAAAAGTGCTTCCCCCATGATAAAAAACATCAAAAATGCCCAAAAATCACGGAACGGGCAAAGATAGGTTATAGCGTTCCATTGAATCACCGCAATCAATGCAGCCGCATATTTTCCCTGCTTAAGTTTTTCACTTTTTACCATTCCACCCCGATCAAAACCGGTTTTAATATAATAGACACCGATTCCCACAAATCCAAGGTCCATTAGATTAAACAGCCACAAAAAAGTTTCATTGCAATCCCGAGCATATCCCAAATAATGCAGTGCAGTAATTGCAACACCGGCAATCATACAAGACCCTGATATGATTATCATTATTAATTTATACACTCTATTCATATAACCATCCAGAGATGCTTGTTCTTTTTTCATAAAATCATCCTTTAATTTTTTAATATTGCCAATTATATTGTCACAAAAGCATCCCCCAAAAACATAACCGGGACGTTTTTGGGGGAAGATTTTCAGTTCAAAACTTCTGCTATCTTTTCATGCAACTTATCTTTTCGTGCAGGTTTCAACATATAACCTGCCGGCTGAAGCTTTAATACCGCTTCAATATTTTCACGATCATTGACACTGGTAAGAAATACCACCGGAATATCCTTTAAATCTTCCTCAGATTTCATCATTTCAAGAGTTTGTCTTCCATCCACCACCGGCATTTCGTAATCCAGAAGCACAATGTCCGGCCTCTTTTTCCCCATCATGGTCATGGCTTTTACACCGGAAGTGGCAATCATTACCTCATAAGCATCATCCAGCATTCCCTTGATACTTCGCAGTGTAGTTGCCTCATCGTCAATGACCAGCACACGTTTACGCGTTGGTTTATCTTCGATTTCTCCCCGAGCCACTTCCTGTGGATTTAATCCAAGACAGGTACAAATACCTTCCAGTACACTTCTATTTGCTACCGGTCGCACCAGATTGGTAAACTGACTGCTTTCATAATATTTCAAAAAGCGATTGCACTCTTCCTCGGTTCCGATGGTTAACACCGGTATCTTCTCTTTTCTGATAGACAATTCTGTAAAAATACCTCCATCCATTTCCAGTACACCAATCAAACTAATCAACACCATCTCCGGCTTGGTAACATCCAGCATGCCGGCCATGGTACTTCGATCCACAGCGCATATCTGTACATGAAAGAAAGGTTCCAGATATTCGTGAAGATCCTTCATTATCTGATTCATTTTGCCTACAAAAAGTATTTTTCTCATAACGTCTCCTAATTATAAAAGTAGCAACATGGCATCCAGAATGGCATTTGTTCCTTCTTCATCCAATCCGGTTACTGCCTGACGTAGCTCTTCCATTTTTTTCATTAATTCATTGGAATAACCATATTCAGAAAGGTTTTCTACAATTTCATCAGCTTTGTCCACATCCATTTCCTCCATTGCCTGTCGTAACATGGCGAAATATGCTTTTACCTTCTGGACGTCATATGGGGGCTTATCTGCTTCTTGCGTCTCTTCTTCTCCAAGTCCCATGACTCCACGCAACTTCTCCTTATAAGAATACCATTCATTTAAGAAAATCCGGTGAAGTCCTTCAATTATTTTTATATCTTTATCTCGAGCTGCAAACTCCAAAACTTTTGCCATTCCTCCAAGCGGGAAAATTCCAAGCATATTGGCAAGTCCCTTCATGGCATGCACCAGGATTCGATACTGATTCAAGGCCTCTTCTTTCGGCAGCATTTCATAGTATTCCTCCAGTTTCTTTCCATGCACCGGCAGCATGGCATAAAAATCTTTTAAAGTAGTGCGAATCAACTCATCGGACATCAGATGCATCCAGGCCACATCCCAGTCAATACCGTCCACAAACGGATACTCCGGCATTTCTTCGCTTTGCTGATTAGCTTCTTCTTCCCTTTGCGGTGCCTCCTGCACTTTTTCAGGATCCAACGCCTCAAGTATTGCCCCTTCCAATTTACGGGAGACAATTGGCTTACTTACAAAGCCATCAAAACCTTCTTTCAAGTAACTCTCTTTGGCACCGATCACTGCATTGGCCGTCAAAACATAGATTTTTGTATTTCTGCACGGTGAATCTTCCATTTGCCTTATGGCTTTCATGGCTTCTACGCCATCCATACCCGGCATCATATGATCCATGAATATAATGTCATAATAATTCTTGGCAGCCATTCTAACCGCCTCTTCTCCTCCTGAAGCCTCTTCTATTTGCATCAGGGTTCCTTTCAGCAAGGAAAGGAATACTCTGCGGTTGGTGCTGTTATCATCCACCACCAGTACTTTGGCATCCGGTGCGATAAAGGATTCGCTGTAAGAATAATCCTGCGCCGCCTGTTTTACCCTCTGCTCAAAATTACCGATTGGAGTTTCATCCATAATATCCTGCTCCAGATCAAATCCAAAGATGCTACCCTTGCCGTACACACTTTTTACCGTAAGCTCTGTTCCCATAAGTTTTAAAAGCTCCAAGGTAATGTTCATTCCAAGACCGGTACCCTCAATATTTCGATTTCTCTTTTCTTCAATTCGGGTAAAGTTTTCAAACAGTTTTGGCAAATCCTCTTCCTTAATTCCAATACCGGTGTCTTCTACTTCAAAATGCAATATCTGCTTCTCCCCCTGCCTGTGACCCTCCACACGGAACCACACACTACCCTCATTGGTATATTTTGCAGCATTGGTAAGAATATTGGTCAGCACCTGGCGGATTCTTACGTCGTCACCATAGAGTCTGGATGCAAGGTCCTCCTGTACTTTTACCTCAAAATGAATATCCTTAGCACTGGTTCTTACCTGAACCATATTACTTAAATCATTGATTACACTGGAAAGATCATACTCCACCGGTACAATCTCCAGTTTTCCCGCCTCAATTTTGGAAAAGTCCAGAATATCATTGATCAGAGATAAAAGCATCTGTCCCGAGGTAAAAATATCCATGGCATATCCACGAATGGCCGGGTCCTTACTCTCCCTTAAAATCATTTCATCCATACCAAGCACTGCATTGATTGGTGTTCGGATTTCATGGGACATATTGGACAAAAATCTGCCCTTCGCCTCGTTGGCAATGTCCGCCTCATTTTTGGCCTCCGCTAACTTTTCGTTCTGTTCCAAAAGGAAGGTTTCTCTCTCTTTTACCTCCAATTGATGCAAATTCACCACATGATGCAACTGCTGTATTGTCATAATCAGGAAAAATACCATCATAAGAATTACCTGCAAGGAATCGGTCCAATCACCATACTCGCCGCTCCATTTCAAATAGGTCATTATTCCTGATAAAAATAGGCATACCATTCCCACTACGTCAGGCCAGATGCGATCGGTCTGTACTTTTTTGGGATATTGAAAAATCATGCAAAGAATCAAGAAACATTCCAACAAAAAGATAATGCTGATTGTAGCTTCGAAGTATTCCACATTAACGAATAAGCTCCCTGCTTCCATCAGCGCCGCCACCAGGATTCCAACTACGGAGCCATACAGGGTAACCCTCATCAGTACCGGAAAATACGATTGGAAAGTTCTACGATAAAACAACGCCATCAAAGGAATAATAGCAATATATCCGGTTAATTTTAGGCCTAAGAACATCTTCTGGTTACCTGCAATTAAAAACAGCACATCCATGGACATCACGCAAAAGACAGTGGTAGCAATTCCCATCAATCCAAGGAAAAAGCCTTTTCTCACATCCCTTTTTGCTGCAAACTGTACCAAATCAAGCAAAAGAATTACCACAGAAAGCATAAAGATAACAATGGCACAAATAATAGGTACCAGACTATTTTGAATTCCGTGAATAATGGCCACATCACGTTTGGCAACGGTAGCTTTTCTAAGAGTAACTCCCTGGGAAGCATTTACCTTTGTCAACTCAACACGGATTTCTCCTGAAGTTACCTGATCCGGAAATGATACAACAATGCGCTGCTGTGCATTATTTTCTGTTTCAGTATCTGTATTGACTTCCTGCTCTTTTACTTCCGTTTCCTCACCATTCTCCTTTTCCGGCCTGCTCTCAGTGGATTTACTTCCCATGCCATATACCGGTATGTCATCCACAAACACATTGGCGGTGGCATTTCCAACCTCAAGACTCAGGGCAAGTCCCTGATATTCTTCCACAAACTCATGAACAAACACCACCGTATCACCGTCCAGTTTACAGGGCAGTTTCATGTCCTTTTTTGTGGATTCATCCACCGTCACGTTCCATTTATCGTTGAGAACGTATTCTTTACCGAAGGATTGCTTTGCCTCGGTGGAACTGTATTCTTTTATGGAAGTATAAAGCATAATTCCCATGGTCAGAATCAGTACCACAACAATTGGCCAATTTTTCAGTTTTTTATTCATAGACTTCTCCTCCTACTTAAAAAGAAGCGTATCATGGATCTGAGAATAAATGGTGAATTACTTTTTCATTTCCATATAGGGTAAAACAGAAAACCCACTCTTTTCGTATACGTGGATGGCCCTCTCATTTTCCTCCTCCACTTCCAGACGAAAAATTGCATCGTTATACTTTTCGGCAATGTACGTAAAGAAGGCACTGCCAAGGCCTTTCCCCCGGTACTCCCGCTTCATATACAAATCTTCAATCCAGATACAACTTTTACCAAACTCCGTGGAGAAGCTTTTTGCCACCATAGCATACCCCATGAGTTCTCCCTGTTGTTGAAAGACATATCCTTCCAGATAAGGATTGTCATTTATGCAATTCTCTATATCATTTAAAAATATTTCTTTTGTTCCATTACTTAACACCGCCGGGGAAGCATAGAACACTTCCATCATAGCCATTACTTCTTCTTTATCACTTTCTGTCATGGGTCTGATTGTATTTTCCATTGTTTTATCTCCTTCTCTTGATTCTTTTATTTTTTTATTATAACATACGTTTTTTTACCCTTTACCGGAGAAAGATAAATTTTTATTCCAATAACTATTGACCTTCCCCCTTGTGGAAGGTTTATATTGATAGCAAAGACAAGGCCAAATCTTTTTTAACGGAGGCAGCATGAAAATTAATCAGGTAGAAGAACTGGTGGGTATCACCAAAAAGAATATCCGCTTCTATGAGGACAAGGGACTGATTCATCCGGAGCGTAATCTGGAGAACGGATATCGGAATTATACCCTGGAGGATGTGGAAATTTTAAATAAAATTAAGCTTTTGCGTAAACTGGATATTCCCATTGAAACCATACGCCAACTGGAGGAAAAACATGTCTCCATGGAAGATTGTATGACAGAACATATAAAGAAACTATCCAAAAGACAACAAGAGCTTGATACCATCAAGGAGATGTGTCAAATCATTGCAAAAGACACCTCCCACACCAATCCGTTAGATGCCGGGAAATATCTGGAGGACATGCGCCATCTGGAGGAAGGAGGCACTATGTTTATGGATGTAAAGAAACAGGATGTAAAACGAAGCAAGCTAAGCCCCATTCTTGCCGCCCTTTGCTGCATCACCTTATTTATTACCATCTTAGCACTGATAATAACCGAAAAGGACGTTCCAATCTTTGTACTGGTATTTTTCATTGTCCTATTTGGTGCCATGAGCGCCGGGGTTATTATAGCCCTGAAA
This sequence comes from Lachnospiraceae bacterium, assembly GCA_024680055.1. Lineage (GTDB taxonomy): Bacteria > Bacillota > Clostridia > Lachnospirales > Lachnospiraceae > XBB1006. The sequence goes on from JAILCP010000097.1 coordinate 41,632, forward strand.
CAACGATTACACGAAATTGAAGGAGGAGAAATAGATGAAGCTCGTAAGTATTGATACCATTCCGGGACAGGAAATTGAAGCCCTTGGCCTGGTAAAAGGAACCATTGTACAGTCCAAAAATATCGGACGTGATTTTATGGCAGGCATGAAAACCCTGGTGGGAGGAGAAATTGCCGGCTATACAGAAATGCTAAATGAGGCAAGAATGATTGCCACCAAGCGTATGGTGGATGAAGCGGAAAAACTGGGGGCCGACGCTATTGTAGGCGTTCGCTACGGCTCCTCTGCGGTTATGCAGGGTGCTGCTGAAGTTGTTGCCTATGGAACGGCAGTGAAGTTTTTATAAATTATATCTGCACATAACAAAAGCCCTGTATTTCGATATACAGGGCTTTGTTCATTATTCTTTTGTATCCACCTTCAACATACGATAACCGATTCCCACATGGGTTTGTATGAAAGAAGCTTATATTCTATAGGCGTCAGTTTTAATTCCTCATCTCCTTGATAAGCACAACCGGCAACAAAGTCGATTTTTAACTTGCCATTGGTGTATATTGCACTTTCCGTGCTTTCCCCGTCACTTTGCAAAAGGGCAATTCTTCATCAAAACCGGTGATTCCCCCTGCCCGGTTTGAAACCGGAAGAATCACTCCCGCAAAGCCTATAATGATTATTTGAAAGGATGACAATTTGTCTCGTATCCTAAAACCCTTGCTAATTGTCCGGGTACCACTGATTCATTTGTTCATCGGATACTTCAAAATGCTGATAATCCTTGCAACTTTCAAACTCTCCTCCCCACAAAAATCCCTTCTCTGTAAAGAGTTGATAACAAAGATCTCCTTTTTCAATCTTATACGGATACTCTCCGTTTCGATTCGTATACGCCTCTCCCGTCACCGGCTCCACAACCCTTTTTCCGTCCACTGTCTTTACATAGGGATTATAGAGTGTGTTAATATCTACAGCCAGTCCCAGTCCATGTTTGGACACCTTATTTGTATGGGATATAAATCGAAAGTTGAATGATGAGGAATTATTATCCTCCATAGATGCCTCATCATCTGCGTCATATTCATCCACCAGTCGTATTTTTTCTATTGGATACTCCTCCTCATATAACCGCTTCATGATTTCAAGCACATCCTTTGCTATATGCCTATTCACAATCATCTCTCCCTCATGCTCTTTGTTCTTTTGATCTCTATGAAGAACATGCAAATATCGTAACTCTTCTCTTTCCAACGTGCAGTCTTCCTTATAAGATTTACCCTCTATACGGGCAAATATTTCATCTGTGATAGGAGAAATGTAGAACGACTCTTCTTTTGCATCCTCTTTTTCAATCTCGCCTTTCCAGTCTACAATTCCTCCGATGTTTGTAACATGGGTATACCCCATTGCCACCAGCTTAGAACAGGATGCCTTACTTCTTCTTCCGGTTCTGCAATACACATAAATCTCCTGTTGTGGATCCGGTAATTCTTCGGGCTGTACCCCTCTTATATTTTCATTACTGACATTCACCGCTCCCGGAATATGTCCCTCTTTATATTCATCAGCACGGCGTACATCCAGTATTACGTAATCTCCGGACTTCTCAAATATCTTCGTTGCCTCCTCCATGGAGATTGTTTTAAACTCCTCTTCTCCTTTTCGTGATGTAATTACGTACTTTACAAGCATAAATCCAATTAACACCACCAGTACCAACAACACAATCCATAACTTCCTTGAATTCAAAGCAATCACCTCCGCTTCCTTCATGTATCCTCATCATAGCATAATTTCCCTATAACAAAAAGAACCAAGGCCTTCGCCTTGGTTCTTTTTGCTATAGTGCAGGAGATGGGACTTGAACCCACACGGTATTGCTACCACAGGCACCTGAAGCCTGCGCGTCTGCCTATTCCACCACTCCTGCGCATGCGCAACTGCAATGTTTATTATAGTTTTTCCTCAGTAAAAAGTCAAGGAATTTTGTATATATTACACTCCAATTCCACAAGACTTGGTGTACGAGGATCTGATGCGGGGGGCGGAGCATCGGAAACATGAGAAATGGGGAATTTCGTTGCTTCTGTTCCCGGTCTAACGTGGTTCAGAGCATCGGAAACATGAGAAATGGGATATTTCGTTGCTTCTGTTCCCGGTCTAACGCGGCCAGAGCATCGGAAACATGAGAAATGGACTATTCCGTTGCTTGTTTCCCCGGTCTGATGGGGAACAGAGCATCGGAAACATGAGAAATGGGAAATTTCGTTGCTTGTTTCCCCGGTCTAACGTGGTTCGGAGCATCGGAAACATGAGAAATGGACTATTCCGTTGCTTCTGTTCCCGGTCTAACGTGGTTCAGAGCATCGGAAACAAAAGAAATGGGATATCCCGTTGCTCATTGCTCTCCCCTGCCTCATCTCCTTCTCTGAAAAACAAGTTTCGACTAAGACAAAACACCTCAAAGAAAACAATATAATCTATTTTTTGAAAAATTTAAAAAATTCTGTTGACAAGTTGTGGTTCTTTTGGTATTATAAACAAGTCGCGTGAGGACATGCGGAAGTGCTGGAATTGGCAGACAGGCAAGACTAAGGATCTTGTGTCCGTATAGACGTGTGGGTTCAAGTCCCATCTTCCGCATTACATAGCCTTTGGTTCAACGAACCAAAGGCTATTCTTTTATTTACTATAATTTGTAAAGAGGTAAGGTATGATGATTGAAAAGTGTAATCTTGATCACATTCAACAATACGGAGAAATCTACGCAAAAGCCTTCCGGGGCGAACCATGGAATGACCCATGGAATCCAAAGGATGCTGCTACTCACGTACAAGAGATTTTAGAATCAAAACATTCTTATGGACTGGAATATATTGAGGATGATAAAGTTGTTGGATTTATACTTGGATCTTCCATGCTGTTTCACTACGGAAGAACCTTTGAAATTAATGATTTGGCAGTGGATCCTGCCTATCAACGAAGAGGCATCGCCAGATCATTGATGACACAATGTATTAAGGACGTAAAAGAAATGGGCATTGTTGGAATTCATCTTATCACTGCAAAGGAAGGAGTACTTCCTAAATTTTATGAAGAATTTGGATTTAAGGTAGAAACAGATGTTATTCTGATGAGGATGTAACCTGCTGCAAATTTTTATTAAAATGCTCGAAATAAAATTCCTTATTGTGTCTTTGTTGTGGCTACTGTAGCTCCCACTTTCTTGAGCCATTCCCACTACTCCCCAAACACGGTAAAATATAACACTACTATCGTAATAGCTCAATTGCATCACCGATGCAAAGCACCCGAAGGGCCTGTCCTTGACGCCTGCTTTTCATACAGATAAAAAATAAGCAAGCCATATAAGGATTTTCCGGTTAAAAGGCAAAAGGAAAACCAGGAATGAAACTTTATCAGAATACGTAATAAATCCCTGTGCAATGTTACTTACACAGGGATTTTATTATCCTCGTTTTATATTTAATAAATCAAAATAATAATCGTCTAAAAAGCAATACTGTTCTAATGTTGGACCGACATACATTCCATGGCGAACATTATAGCTTATTTCAATAAGTTTTCCATTCTTATTAAAATAAAATACCAATGCCTGACTCATTAAAGGTGTGCAAGTGCCAGGATCATCATCGCCTTTTTGGGTTTTCGAATAAACAGGCTTTCCCATAAATACTAATGCATGGTGATAATCAGCATCCATATCATTTAAAAAAAGCATTTCCCACATTCCTTTTTTATCCCATGAGACTTTCTTATCTCTATAGTATTCATAGTATTTTACACCTTTATACGCTTTTAATACATCTTTTTTTGTATCGCCATATTTAATTCCACGATTTGTAGGCTTGTCATAAATTGTATCATATTCTCCGTAGTTTTCTTTGTTTTCTGAACTTGTAACGGTGACCATAAGCACATCGTTCCATTTTTTATAAACCGCTTCTCCGGCTTTAATAAGGTCTGTAAATGTTTTCTTACCCCCCAATCTACACTTGAAAGAACCCGGCAACTTAAAATCTTCATTTTTCAAATAAATATCTTTGTTTTTTACAGTTACCTTTACTTTCGCAGTGCGATTACCACTTCTTACTGTAATGGTTGTCTTTCCCGGTTTTTTCCCTTTTACAACACCTTTTTTGGTAACGCTTGCAATTTTACTGTTGCTACTCTTGTAGGAATAGCTATGCTTCATTTTGTTTCCATGCTTGATAATTCTTCCGTAAGAGCGATAATCACGATAGGTTTCTCCTTTAATGACAACGGATCGAATTTCTCCCTTGCACAATGTCATGGATTTGTTCTCCACGGAAACACTTCCCTTTGCTGACACCGGAATGGAAGTGATACAGGTTGCTACTACAAGGACAAGTGCCATTGCAGTTTTTAATAGGTTGTTCTTTTTCATAACTCCTTGGTCCTTTCGTTTTTTGTTAGCGGTAAATCCCGTACTTAATCTTGATACGTTCGATTTTTCGTATGATGGGTTTACCAAAAAGAAATACACATACCGAGGCCATGGCCGCGTGAGTCAGGTCGTAGGGAAGCCCTGAGACGTAATAGACTTTTAGGGTTTCAAGGCTAAGGCCCATGCTGCCCGGCGCTGCCATGGAGGTGAACATGGTGGCCACATTCATAATGCCTCCGTATATGAATAACACACTAAAAAAAGTATACACCGTTAAGGTAATCTGGTCTATCGGTAATTTTTTTCGCTGTAAAACAGCTCCTAGCCCAAGGCCCATGAGACCGGCCAGGTACACACGATAGCCAAAAAAGCTACCCTCCCCGTTGGGCCATAAAAGGTAGGTGCAAAAGGCGAGAACTTCGGTGATAAATACGCATACCAAAGGTCCCAGTACCATTCGAAAATGCTCCGATTTCATTTTTTCCTTTCGGAAATTTCCGGAAAGTTTCAATTCATCTTGTTCCAACTTGTTGAAAACAAAGCCCGCCAAAAAGGCCAACAGACCCCAGCTCACCATCTGCCAGGGCGTCCAGGCACCCTGACCCTGATAAAAGTTCAATACAAATCTGGAAATGGCACCGATTAAAAAGCCGGCTTCCGGGCCAAAGGAAATGCCGGCCACCACCACCAGAGCGGTACCGATGGACACACCGCCCATCATATGAAATACCAGGTGGGCCATAACAATGATTGCAATCATCATGGCAATTAAAACAATTTCCCTGGCTTTGGGCTTACGTTTTTCAAATATCATAAAAAAGGGCAACATGGTGTAAAACGCAATCAGCAGACTCAGAAAAATATATCCTGTGTTTTTTAGCCAAAAAACCCCTGCATAAAGGGTAAAAGGCATAAGAAGGATAATAATGACTGTGGCTGCTATGGTGCGCTTTTTGTGACTGATTGCCTCAATTCCTTCGTACGCTGTTCTACTCATGAACTAATCTCCTAACCACACTTTCCCAGGTAACCGCATCCGGAAACCAGTTACGTAAAAGACGATTGGCCCCTGTGGTGTAAAAACAATTTCCGGCAAAAAACGGTACCGCTTCACCCTCAGAGGTGATTTCGCCGTCAAAAAACATGGCGCAGCGATCCGCGTAGGATGCACAGAACTCCACATCATGGGACACCATTAAAATGGACATGCCCTCTTTTGTAAGGTCCTTTAAAATTCCTGCAAGGGTGCGCTTAAAAAATGGATCAAGCCCCTTGGTGGGTTCGTCCATTAAAAGGATTTTTGGTTTTAGAAGAAGAATTTTTCCAATAGCAAGTCGCTGCTGTTCCCCGCCGGATAAATCATAAGGGTGATTTTCGCGAAGGGCGGAAAGCTCCATTTTTTCAAGCATTTCTTCCACCATGGAAACTTTTTCTTCATCCGAAATTTTCATAGGAAGTACCACTTCCAAAAGCTCATCTTCCACTGTAATCTCGGTAAACAGGGATTGTGGATTTTGCGGCACCATGGCAAGACTTCCCGGGAAAAAGTCGTTACGATGTTTCTTTTTCATTTCTTTTCCTGAAATGGTAATATGCCCGCTTTGAGGTTCTACAATGCCGCAAATACTTTTTAAGGTGGTGGACTTTCCAACACCATTGCCCCCAAGAAGACAATAGAGTTGTCCCTTTTCCAAAGAAAGGTTCAAGCCACGAAGCACCGGCTCCTGATGTTTGCTGTAGGAAAAGTATACATCTTTTACCTCTAATACCACGTCCTTCTTCTCCCGTTCTCCGGTGGTAAAAGAAGGGGCACTGTAGGTTTTATCCCCAAGGATTTGCTTTAGCCAGCGCTTTCCTTCCAAAATGGTAAGGGGCGGTTTTTCCTGCCCGTTGACCAGGTAGGGATCAAGACCCTTCTCTCTTGTTTTGGCATAGATTTTGGAAATGGCAGGGAGGCCGTAAAACATAGGGTTATGTTCCTTTGCCAGCTTCATTCCAATGTGTTCCGGCTGATCTAGGGCCACCTTTTTTCCCCTGTCCATCACAAGCACCTTTCCGGCCATGGTAAAAAGTTCCTCCAGCCGGTGTTCCGATATAATAATGGTGGTTCCAAGCTCCTGGTTGATTTTATAGACCGTTTTTAAAAATTCCGAGGCTGCAATAGGGTCCAGCTGACTTGTTGGTTCATCAAGGATCAGCACCTTGGGCTGCATCACCATAACTGATGCCAGATTCAAAAGCTGCTTTTGGCCACCGGATAAGGTGACCACATCCTTTCGAAACCAGGACTGAATTTCAAAAAAGCTGGCCATCTCCGCCACACGTCGTTTGATAATCTCATTGCTTAATCCAAGGGATTCCAGGCCAAAGGCCAACTCATGCCACACCTTGTCCGTAACGATTTGATTGTCCGGATTCTGGCTGACAAAACCAATTTCAGAAGCTGCCACCCGATCCTCAAGTTCTGTTACATTTTTTCCGTAGTAGCATACCTCTCCCTCCATCATGCCATAGGGAATCAGTTTCTTTTTCATATGACGCAGCAAGGTACTTTTACCGCATCCGGACTTTCCGCATACCACCAGAAACTCCCCCTCTTCCACACCAAAACTAATGTGATCAAGGGCTTGTCCCTCCGCCGTGGGATAGGTAAAACTTACATCTTTGACTTCAATTGCTGCCATTTTCTTTCTCCTCTAATATCCAGAATCATAGGCACAACCATAAGGCATACATATGCCAGATAGGCCAATGCCTTCAAAAAGCTCCAGGGTTTTAGACGAACCACCGGATAATAATAACAGTTGGTATATCCAAGTACACAGCAGGGTAAAATAATCACGCTGCAAATCAACATAACAAAAAGTAAACGTCCATCCGATTTTTGAAACTTAAAAAGATGGAACTGACTTCGATGGGGCAATCCATAGCCCCTTGCTTCCATGGAATCGGAGGTCTCAATGGAGGCTTCCAGGGACCAGGAAATCAAAATGGAAATTTCCTTGGTCAGCTGTCTCATCTGCTGAATCAAAGAGCCCTTTCCATGGCGTCCCATACACTGCTGTCCCATGCGAATTTCCCGGTAACGCTCCTTTAACAGCGGAATGAACCGGAAAACCATACTTAGCGTCAGCCCAAGGACTGACGCTATTTTTCCAAATAAATATATAATTTTGTCCGCACTCATAATCACTTGAAAGGTGCGAAGCCATAAAATCACCGTAACGCAAAGGCACGCCGATGATATACCAAAAAGAAAGGCCTCTAAGGTGATTCTGTTGTTATTGATAAAAAACAGTACCGTAGCACCGTTATGAGAGAAAAAACCGTTGATTGCCGTCATCATAACTGCCACCGGCAGGGTGATGAGCAGGTTGATTTTCATGGTCTTTACTCCTCCAAGAATCACCGTATAAAACCAGGCGCATAAAAATGCGGTGGCTAAAAATACGGGATCGTTGGAAAAGATATTGATGACAATCACCAGAACATAAAAAATCACATTCACCATGGGATGCACTTTTTGAAATCCGGCACTTTCTCCCAATCCCTCCAATAAAAACTTCATTATAAAATCCTTATTTTTTTAACACTGCTATAGCTTGTGTATATTTTTTTGTTTCCGATTTTGTAGTAATTACGCACCTTCACATAATAGGTTTTCTTTGATTTTAACCCGGTGATGGTGGTTTTATTTGTGCTCTTTTTATTCTTTGTAAAAGATTTGTTGGTGGCAAGTACCACATTGCTTCCATCCGTCAAAAGATCTCCCTTTACACTTACGTTCAGGGTTCCCTTTTTGGTGGAAGAAAGACTTACCTTTTGTTTTGAAAAAGTTGCCTTTTTGTACTCTCCAAGGGCGTAAACCGCCTGTTCTGTGGCCATCTGGTTCACTGTGGCACTGTAGCCATCTGTGGCCTTATTCACGTGACGAAAGCCTCCCACAGTGCTGTCGTAGTAGGTCAAAAAGTTATCCATCACACTATGACCCTGTTTTACAAAACGTGGGTCTTTATCTGCATCAATGCCAAGGGAAGAAAGGGCACAAATGACCTGAGCCGCACTTTCGCTGGACTGTACACCATAGGTTTGAAAGCCTCCGTCGGACTGCTGCATCGCGGATAAGGCATTGACTCCTTTTTTCACTGCCGCTTTTACCCTTTTATCGGAAGAGACATAAGGGGAAAGGGCGTGAATGCACATGGCTGTCACATCCGGATCTGCATTTCCCTTGTTATTAAGGTTCCATCCTCCGTTCTTTAAGGACGTATCCATCAGCTCCTGAATCAAAGCCTTTCTGGTGGTCTGCTTTCCCTCTGTTGTGGTTGGAATCTCATAGTTTCCCTGATCAAAGGCACGAAGGGCCCAGGCCGTACTGTTCACACCCTGCCAGTTCACTTTGTCAAGGTTGGCAAGGGGCGTTAAAAGATTGACCCCATTAACATTGGTAACGTCCCATCCCAGGGTTGCGTAACAAAATACCACACGTTCATACTCTGTCATTTTTCGATCGTGCAAAATTCCCGTCTGACCTCGGTAGCCTTCTTCCAACGCCTTTTCCACCGAAGTTCTGTAGGCATTCAAAAAGCTTTGCGGCATGTTGTAGTCTCCCAGTTTTAAGGCATACATCAACCATTCTCCGCCAATGTTTCCATAGGCCGGTGCTCCTTTTGCCGACTGATACAAATAGTCCAACGACTTCTTATAGGAGGTAGAAAGGCCGCTTGCTGCGGCTTTTCTGTATGCTTTCTTGTTTCCGGCCCCCTTTAAGTCATCGCCCAGTCCTCTGCAGGTGTACTTCCACACAATAGTATCACCGTCTGACAGATAGTAGGAGGAACAACCGTAATTAGGATACCAGCCGTTCACCTCATACATCCATCCGGACTGAGATCCTGCGTCAAATTCATAGAGGTAATTAATTCCCTCCACGTAATAAGACTCATATACCGGTGTGTAATTGTATTCAATCTGAATATCATTGTTTCTGCATAAGGTATTTAAAGCATCAAACACGGTGTTGTCCGTGGTTCCTTTGTAGGTTGTTTTGGCAAGAATCTCTCCATCTTCCGGAATATAATCCTTAATGGATTCATTCTCCAGATAATCCATGTGATTGGAAAGGGTGTCACAACGTATCTCCAGTGTGACAGTAACATTTTCCTTCTTTTCCGGTTTTAATGCTTCATTTCCGTCGTTGGATGCAGTTGGATCACTGCTGTTGTCCACTGCTGCTTCCTTTGGAGTCACCTTTTTATCCTTTGAGGCAACGGTCTTTTTCCCACTTTCCTTTTTGGTTTCTTTCTTTTTCTTTTCTTTTTGAGCTTCTTTTTCGGTTTCTTTTTTGGTTTTTTCCTTCTCTTTGGAAGGTTCCTTTGTCACTTGCGCAACTGCGTTGGCACTGGCCATATTTCCTCTGCCGTCGGCCAACTTACTGTTTTTTCCTTCAATTCGTGTAAGAACCCCGATACCCATAACCAAAATCAGTGCAATTACAATAAGGTACGCAAATTTTTGATTTCGGTGATTGTGTAGTTTTTTCCCTAAATCAGACATTTTTATTTACTTCTCCATTTAGATTTTACATATTTACATTTCGTCAAAGAAGTGCTGCTTACCTGCTTGCCGGATACGTCATAGACTCTCATTTTCACTTTGTAGTAATAGGACTTTCCCTTTTTACCACTGCGGTAGCTATAAGATGAGGCCGTTCTTGTTGCGGCTCTCTTATATCCGGAAGACTTCTTTGCAGATCTATAATAACTGTACTTAACAGTATAGCCCAATTTCTTTAATTTGGAAACGTTTGACTTGTTTCCTGTCACCGTCAGCTTTTTGCCGCTGACCTTGGCTTTCAATGTAACTTTGGTTAAAAGGTCTGTGACCTTCCCTGTCATTACACTTTCATCCACCAAAAGGAAACGACTGAAATGGCCTGTGGTTAACCCTGCATAGGTCACACCGTCCACCTTGGTTGTAGTTACGGCAAACTGTTCAAGGCTTCCGTCTTCCTTCTCATAAATACCAAGAAGACTCTTTCCTTCCAGGGCATCCGGGGTTGGCACCATAAGGCTTACCGTTCCTCCCTTAAAATCGTGAATGGTGGTGTCCCCCGCTGTAATGGTTGCATCAAAGGACACTGCTGCCTCTCCGTAGGTTTTCTTAACGTCCTTGGCTGCCTCCTGAGGCTTACTGATGGCAATGTCAATTTTCTTATCACCACATTGGGCCATGATTTCATTCATGGTTTCACGGCTGAGATCCATATTTCCGCAAGGTGTTTCAATAACAATGGAGGCCTTGGTATCACTTACCACAGTTTCCAGAGTGGATTTATCCAGTGCCATGGATACCTCTTCTGCATCCTTTGTGTCTTCTCCTGCTACTGAAATCTTAATCTGCTCTGCATTTTTCTCTTTGGCGTCACTGATAATTTCTTTTACCGTATCCTCGGTTAAGGTTGCCTTGGCTACCACCTTTTCTGTTCCATCCGCAGAAACTTTTACCTCCTTTTCCACTTTCGCTTCCATTGTGGAGGTCACCGCTTCTTTTTTCTCTTCTTTTTTCTCTTCCTCTTTCTTTTCCTCTTCCTTTTGGGTGTTTTCATCAGCCCACTTTTCCGATCCCTGTTCTTTGGTAAAATCGTCGGTATAGTGGAATACCACACTGTCTCCGTCGGCTAAAAACTGCTCTGCCACACCAAATAACGGATGATTTCCGTTTAAGGTGTACATCCATCCGGAATTCTTTCCATTGTCAAATTCTCCAAGGCCATTGATGGATTCCACATAATTGCCGCTTGGATTGCTATAGGTCATGTTGTTTTCACTTAACACCTTTTCCAGCAATTCCTTTACTGTGGCATTTAAATCCAGGGTGTAATTCTTCCTTGCCACCCAGGTTTTTAATCCGCCATTTCGTAGGGTATGCACGGTTCCTTCCCCGTGTTTGTCATCTCCGTATAAAACAAAGCTGACCGTAATGGTCTTTTTCTCTTCACTTTCTTTTTGTAATACGGTAACCTTCACCTGAGCTGCTGTATTCATATAAGTAAAGGTAACGGTTTGCACTTCATGTTTCTTCTTGTTGTAGCCTGTGATTTTTATATCCTTTGCACTTAACACCCTACTTGTACCATCGGTCATATAGGCTGTGATTGCCGCATTGGAAAGATCCAGGTCGTCTCCAAGATAATAGGTGGTCGGAACACCCATCACCGTTAATTTATAACAATTGGTCTGTTTCACCCATTGTTCTACCGTTCCGTTTTTAAATAAGGCGCTGCTTACACCCTTTGTAAGTTTCTCCTTATCTGCACCAAGCGGATCGTCTTCCCGATTGTGCGCCACTTTAAAGGAACACCATTGTACCTTTGGACATCCCAGGGTATTTGCTTCTGTGTTAAAATACGTTACTCCATCCACCGGTGTATACTGTCCTTTTGTATCCACATACAATACGGCTCCAATACCTTCGCTTGCGCCGCAGGCAGTATCATAGTAATTGTTTTCCACGTTGGTATATTTATTCAGAGACTTTATATAGCCTGCAATTCCTCCAACATACTCTGCACCATCTCCTGCATGCAAGGTTCCGGTAAAACTGTTATTTACAATGTACCCAATGCCGTTATCCCAGGCCTGAGAACATACCGGCTCTGCTCCAAGAATACCGCCTACATAATCTGTTCCCTGTACGGTGGCTTTTACCTTATTATCTTTTAAAACCGCACACGGTGTATTTGGCGCCGATCCATCCGGATAACCGCTACCGCAAATTCCGCCTGCGTAGTTTCCATCGGCAATGACTTCGCCTAAAAAGGTACATCCGTTGGCTTCAAAAGGTCCCATAGCCTGTCCCTTTCGGCCAAGAATACCGCCTACATAATTGTTTCCGTAGACAGTGGCATAGCTGACGCAGTTTTCCACTGTTCCGTTAAAGCTTCCTCCAATGGAACCGGTTCCTGTAACAGCATCACATTTTGCAGGCGCGTTTAAATCAGCATCGTAACCGATTTTGACACCTTTTTCCACAGTGCAGTTTTTTACATTGATGGTATTTACTCCGGAAGCGTATCCTGAGGCAATACCGCTTCCTTTGATGGTTGTTCCGGATTTTACGGTAACATTTTCCACATTTAAAATATAATCCGGAGCCGAGGCATAACTTCCCTTTTCCCCGTAATCCACAAAGTAATGGTTCAAAAGTCCGCTTCCTGCAATGTAAGCGCCTTTGATATTTACATTTTTAACCGTTGCTTCCCTTGCATAGTTCAGCAGTGGTAATTGGCCATAAGCCATGGTAATGGTATGATGATCACCGTCTAGTATTCCGTTAAAAGGAAGGATATTCGCTCCCTTTCCCTCGTTCTTTGCTCCTTCTTTTAAACCGCCAAGACCGGTAAAACTATCGGACAGTTCAATGTCACCCGTAAGTTTAAAATACTTTCCTTTTATATCTTCTCCGGAAAGTACCAAAGAATTTAAAATACGTAGATCTTTCTCACCGGAAATCAGATAGGGATTGGTTTCACTGCCTGCTCCCTCCATATCTGCCCTGGTAACGGTAACAACCGCTTTTTCACTGACTGCCATATCGGAAATATAGCCATCTTCTATTTTTACCACCTTACAATAATAGTTTCCCTCACCGGCTTTATCCGTGGAAGGTGTGCAATAGGAGGTCAATCCGTCCTCTCCCTTATGAGATTTCACATAGTTTCCGTCTTTATACCAGGTAAAAAGATAAGTTCCCCGGCCTTTTACTTTTACGCTTAATTCCTTGGCAGAATCTCCCACTGCATAGGTAGCGCTCTTTGGCTGCTCAATCATGACCGGAGCTTCAATCTCCGGATTATAGCCGCGACACTGGCACATCCAGGCCGCATTTAAAATACTGTCGTTTTTGGTAGCTGAAATGGTGATTTTTTCTTTTTGCTCTTCTGTGCCTCCATAATATACATTGATTAAGGCCTTGCAATTGTTAAATGCGTATGAGCCTATATTGGTTACCGTTTCCGGAATATAAATCTCCTTTAAAGCCTCACATCCACCAAACGTATAACTGGAGACTCCGGTTAAAGCCTTTGGCATTACAACAGTTTCAAGAACCTTACAGTTGGTAAAAATATTGGTTCCAAAGCTTGTAATAGAATCGTTTAATACCACCTTTTTCAATGAAGCACATCCATTGAACATGGATTTTGGCAACGTCTTTACATTGGCATTTACAACCGCTTCCTGCACTGAAGAATTGGCAAAAGCATTTTCTCCAAGGGCTGTCACTGTCCCCGGAAGAATCACTTTTGTAAGGCTTGTACAATAATAAAATGCATATTTTTCTATGGATGTTACACTTTCGCCAAATGAAACTCCCGTAGGTGTCTGATATTGAAAAGCGTATTCTCCAATGGCAGTCACCGTTTCCGGAATACTTACTTCTTTTCCTGCAGTATTATAACCGAGTACCACCTTTTTCTTATCTGCGGTTAAAAGCAGTCCTCCTTCACTGACAAAATTCCCATTTTTCTCTGCCACCTGAATGTTTTCAATAGAAGGGCAATTCCTAAAATTATTTGCACCAATGGATTCCATGGTGGATGGAAAGGAAATGGTTTTTAGGGAAGTACAGTTTTGAAAAATCATATTGTTTTTGTTAACCAGGCCGTCAACTCCAAGGCTTCCTTCTTTATAGGTAATTTCCGTCAGGCTTTTACAGTCTGCAAACGCAGAGTTTAAAATACCGTTTGCATTGTCCTTGGTGTTGGCCACAGCTGCCGGAATGGTCACACTTGTTAATCCGGATCCTTTAAAAGCATACATTCCGATTTTCACAAGGCTATCCGGCAATTCCACGCTGACTAACTTGGTCGCACTTTGAAATGCATATTTTGACACGGTGGTCACACCTTCGCCAATCACCACACCGGTGATGTTAGCCAGATTCTTTTTCCATGGTACAGAATTTGCATTCTTAAATTCTGTCATCGCTCCGCTTCCCTGTATGGTTAATACCCCATCTTCCAGAGTGTAGGTGAGGTTATCCCCACAGGTTCCGTTTTGGGCTTCTTGTGCGTAAGAAATAAGATACCCAAAGTTGCTTACATCCACACCGGTAAAAATCAGTGTCAATGCAAGAAACAGTGCCAATAGTTTTGTTCCGTTCTTTCTCATTGTATTCTCCTGTTCTTAGAACCACTTTTTCGCACAAAAATAGCTTGTCCATGCTCCTCGGCACGACAAGTTTTTCCGAAATGTTATGCATGTCTCCTGACTTGGACGTCAACGCTTTATTCGCCTTCTCACTTTCGCAATGGCCTATTGAATAAAACTGTTTCCTTACAGTGGCGGGACCGTGCAGGTCTTTCACCTGCTTCCATCTTAGCTTTGTATTCCTACAAAGAACATAACCCGGTTCCTATTTTATTAACGGAACAACTATACCATGTTCTAATATTAATTTCAATAAATCAACTATCAAAATATGTAATAAATAATGCAACCTACCAGCAATAAAAATGAACACAACAGCACTCTTTTGAAAAGGCCGAAAAAATACGGCTCCACCTGCCGGGGCACATAGTCCCATAAAATTACTCCGGTAGATTCTGCCGCTTCTCTTGCACCTTTTGTAAAGGTATTATTGGTCATCACCATGGCCACATCACACTGGTGTACACTGATTCCGGTATAGGCCTCCTGCACCGCTTTATTGCCCACAGGATTTAAATAATATTTGCACTGTATACCGTATTTTTCACCACCCTTATAGGCAATAATATCAATTCCCTGATCTCCGCTACCTTTGGTAACTTCCACTTTCTTATAGCCCTTGTGGGCCAGTACATTGGCACAATGTTGTTCAAATTCAAAGCCGTCCATTTCGCCGTAGTTTACTTTTTTGTTTCCGAGAAACAGCCACCGGCAAAACTTGAAAAACAGTACCAACGCACCATACACAAGATCTATCAGGAAAGAAAAGATTCTTCCCATGTAATTTTACTCTCCCAATTCTTTCTTCACATAGTCAAAAAGTTCATAGACTCTTTTCTTGGTCAGCTCTGCGCCCTTTTTATATTCCACCAAAGGTGCAATGCTTCCGCCCTCATACGCCTTGGCTTCCTTTTCCATAGCCGCCTCTTTCTCCTTGATCCATGCCCGCTGTTCTTTTAAATAGGTTTCCTTGGTTGTCTCGTCAATGCCTGCCACCAACTGTTTCCAAACCTGATTCAACTCCTTATCCCACAATTCGTAAAGGTCTCTTGCGGCAAAATTCATATCTAGCTGTGGATAATCCCCATTGATAATATCTTCGTACTCCTTCGCCTTTTCTTCTGTGTCCTTCAATTCCTGTTCTACAGAAGAAACCACACCGGAATTCTGTGGCTTCTCACTTGGCTCTTCGCTTGGTTCTTCGCTTGGTTCTTCGCTTGGCTCCTCGCTCGGCTCTTCGCTTTCCTCCACCTTGGTCTCCGATTCCTTACTTTCCTTTGCTTCTTTCTTGGCTCCGCATCCACCCAAAGACAGAACTGCCACCAGTCCTAATAACACCAAATAGTATTTTTTCATAATGAGTAATTTCCTCTCCTGTTTTTTCCCATTATAGCCTAAAACCTTTGAAAATGCTATAATAACATGGATTAGAAAGGAGCAACCTATGCTAAATACCACACTGTGTTACATTGAAAAAGACAACCGTTATCTCATGCTTCATCGGGTAAAAAAACAGCATGACATCAGTAAAGATAAATGGCTTGGAGTGGGCGGTAAATTTTTGGAAAATGAAACCCCGGATGAATGCCTTTTACGTGAGGTCAAAGAAGAGACCGGACTCACCCTGAAGGACTACCGTCTGCGAGGTGTGATCACCTTTCTCTCAGACCTTTACGAAGGGGAATACATGTACCTGTACACTGCCTCCTCCTACCAAGGTACCATTACCGATTGCAATGAAGGGGTGTTGGAATGGATTGAAAAAGACAAGGTAAAAGAGTTACCTATCTGGGAAGGGGATCGCTTGTTTTTTGATGAACTGCAAAAAGACAGTCCCTTTTTTACCATGAAACTTCGCTATGAAGGGGATACCCTGGTGGAGTCTTCCCTGAAATATCATTAAAAAAAGAGGGCCAAGCCCTCTTTTATTCATTATTCTGTTGCGGTTTTCAATAATGCCACAATTCCAAAGATCAAAAGCAGTGGAAATGCCAAATGAATCAACCCAATCAATACAAGTGCCACCAATATCAATGGCCAAAATGCAACTACAAAGAAAAATTTGGTTAATCCCCATGCTGCTCTGATACCAAAGAAAAATAATTTTCCAACTAAGCCAATCAGACAACACATAAATAACAATGACAATATCATGGCGCTCTCTCCTTATTCCGCTAAAAATTCCTCAATGGCAGTAATTTCTTCTGAAAATAAAATATCCTCAAAACACTTCTTCTGGCTAAATTCCTGCTTCACCATATTGGTAAGTGCTTCTTTTATGGATTGATAATACTCCATTACATTATAAAATACAACCTTTCCCTGAATTAAATCCATATTTCGAAGATTCATAATCTCAAATGCCTGATTCAGGGTTTCAAGGCCACCCGGCATGGCAATGTAGGCATCTGCCATCTTCATCATGGTGGCACGTCTTTGTGCAATGGTTTCGGTCTCCATATACCGGGTAAGTCCCGGATGTTTATGTGCCTGTATTTGCGGAATCTTTGGCAATACACCGACCACCTTTCCTCCGGCAGATAACACCGCATCTTCAATGGCTCCCATAAGTCCGGTATCTTCTCCACCGCAAATCAATGTATGACCCTGATTCCCTATCCATGTACCAAGAACAATTGCTCCTTTTAAATAGGCCTCTTTGTTACCGGATGAGGATCCGCAATATACTGCTATATTCAAAACAACTTTCCTCCATAACGTTTTTCCAATGGTATTATACAATACTTTTTCTCTTTTGCCAAATATCGACTTTTTATATTCCAACGTTTTTAAGGAAACTCCATTTATTCTGTAAACTTTAATTCGAATTCTTTTGCCGGCATAGGTTCTGCAAAGTAATATCCTTGAATCATGTTAATGTTATGCTTCTTCATGATTTTATACTGCACATCCGTTTCCACGCCTTCCACGCAAACATTCATTTTCATGGTCTTTGCCAATTCGGAAACCATGCGTACAAACACCTGTGAATACTCTTCTTCCCCTATGTTTTGTACAAAACAGCGGTCCACCTTAATAATGTCAATCGGCATTTCATGGATGTGATTTAAGGAAGAATAGCCGGTTCCAAAATCGTCCAGTGCCACTCTGACTCCAATACGTCGTATGCTGTTTAACACCTGCTTCATATAGGCAAGATCGTTGATGGCAAGACTTTCTGTCACCTCAATGGTAAGATTGTGTGGTTCCAGCCCCGTCTCCGCCAACACATCGGTAATTACGTTTTGAATGTCCTGCTGCAATAACTGCACCACAGAAAAATTCACGTTCACCTTGTAATTTGGATGTCCCATGTCATTCCAGCGCTTACATTCCTTGCAGGCCGTTCGAAGTACATGTTCTCCGATTGGTTTGATCAGTCCAAGATACTCTGCCAACGGAACAAAATCTGTCGGCGATATTTCTCCCATTTCTTTGGAATTCCAGCGAAGCAGCGCCTCTGCTCCAACGCATGGATCTCCGGGAAGAGAAATATCAATAATCGGCTGATAATAGACCTCAAATTCCTCTTGAATATTGGTACAGGCATCTCGAATGAATTTTTCCATATCAAGACGCATAAAATTATCTGTGTCATTATCGTTGCGGTCAAAGAATTTTACCTGGTTCTTGCCTTTTTTCTTGGCATCATAAAGGGCTGCATCCACACACCGGATCACATCTTCCACCGTACTTGCATCCCTTGGGAATCTGGTAACACCCATACTCATATTGCAATAATAATCATGTCCCTTTAAGAACCACGGATATTTAAAAATCTCCGAAATAGACTCCACAATTTCATCCAGTCTTTCGTACTGAATGCCGGAAACAATCACCATAAACTCATCTCCACCCACCCGGTAACAACTGTTTTCAATTCCCGGAACTCTGCGCAAATTGGAAGAGATGGCCTTCAAAAGAATGTCTCCGTACTGATGACCTAAACCGTCATTGATTCTTTTAAAGTCGTCCAAATCAATGAACAAAAGGGCTCCCTTTCCGTTTCCCTGTTTGGTCATTTCAAGATAACTGGCCAAATCCTCTTCGCATCGTTTTCGGTTGTACAAGCCGGTTAAAAAGTCGCTGGTGGTGGATTTTTTGTAGTCATTTTCCACCGTTTTATTTTTGGTTATATCGTAAAAAGAATACAATTCCACTTCGTTGCCATCCACCCAGCTGATGGTGGCCCGATAGAGAAGCATCCACTTTTGTAACGCTCCGATATAATATTCTGTGGAATTCATTCCCTCCGGAAACAGTTTTCTTAAATCCAATTTTTCAAAGGTCTCATGCAATTCCCTGGAAAGAAGATGATTGGCAAAAAGCACCTGTCTGTTTTGCGGTCTTACAACCACGACGCCACAGCCTAAATTCTCCATAATTCCCTCCAGCGCCGAAATGGAACTGGTAAGAGAATTTTGGGTGACTCTTTTGGTAATAATGCTCTGCACAATTTTACGCACATTGGATAAAAACCGGATGGTCTCAATTTCCCATTGACACTCCCTGTTTTTGCAGCCAAACTGCAGATACATAATCACTTCATCCCCAAGATAAATCGGTAATACCACAAAGGCTTTTAAACCGTATTTCTCCATAAAACCCTTCTGCTCATCATTCAAAGCAGTTCCTGAGGAAATAATATAATTCTCCCGTTTCATAAAAGGGTATTCTTTGATTGGTTTGTTTTGCTCACTTTGAATCAGGCTGTCCTTTGCATCTTCGCTCCATTCACTGATCACAGAAATGGTACTGCGATTGGAATTGATTCTGGAAAGGCATCCCATATCAATGGATAAATGCTGGCACACCTTACGAATAATCTTGGCAATCACATCCACGATTTCCTCTTCCGATTCCATCATCTGTACAATCTCGGTAATAATGGTGCTTCGGATAAAATCCTCTTCCATCTTTGCCTCTGACTGTTTTGCCATCTCTGCTTCCAACGTGGCAGTATAAGCTGTCTCAGCCATTTTTAACCCACTGTTCATTTGTGCGCCCACCAGCTGAACAAAATAGTCGTATTTTTCCCTGGTAATGTGTTTTACAAAAGCCGGCAAATCATCTCCTACCTCTTCTTCAATAAAACCAAGAAAACACACCACACCCCTTGGCCGCCCTGATAGACGCAGGATAAAAGCATCGCAAGCCACCGAAACCTCTTCTATCACTACAGGAAAAACCTGTTCCAACATGTTGTTTTCACCCTCATGTACAACCTGTTGTAATAAAGTTTCATTAAGGATGGTGCGAACATATTCTCCCTCTTTTTCATCGGAGTAACTAACATCTGCCAAAACATTTTCTTCCAGGTCCATACTCATGGCATAAAGCCCTGCGCTTTCATAAATAAATCGTTGCGGCCAGGAGAAAAAATCCCCCGGCAGACTTTGACTGTCCAACAAATCCTTCATCTTGATTTTTTGTTTTTCTTGTATCATGATTTCCTCTTCAATTACATATATTCAATAACATAAAAATGAGTGTCTAATTTTTCGCTGATAATCCGGTCTTTTAACAGCTTGAAGTTTTTATGCCGTCTCAGTTGCTGTTTCATAAAACCGTGTTCGTTGCCGTATACAAACATACGGCCTTTCTCATTTAAAAGCTCTTCCCCTTTTGTAAACAATAATTCGTAATCTCTTTTTAACTCCTCACGGGTTACCATTTTCGATCCCCTTGGCATATCCGTAATGATTTCATCAAACTTGTAAGCGTGGGTGAAATCCGCAAAATCCCTTTGTATAAAATGAATGTTCGGTCCTACCTTTTCACAGTTCTTTCTGGCTTTCTCAATTGCCTCCATAAAGGTATCCACACCATAGGTATCTCCGGTGTATAAGGCCATACGCCGCTCCACCAATAATGTTCCAACTCCGCAGAAAGGATCTAAAATCTGCGCCCCTTCTTTCATATACTCAAGACCAAGCTGTACCAGGTTGGCAGCCATATATGGCTTTAAGGAGGTGGCAATGGATTCCTTTCGATAATCAAATGGATTTCTTGGCAGGGTAAAAAGTTTTACAAAGACTCGATAGGTATCTTTTACCGTCTTCACCAGTCGAATTTCCGCCTCATATCCGGTGGTGGCATCGTAAATTTCACCTTGATAACAGTCCATCAGCCCAATCCAAAGATGCCTGATAAAGGCACCCCTCTTTTCCATTTCCATGGAACTCTCCAAAGAAATACGAACTCCCATAGGATGTTTTTCCCTGTGGCACTCCTTAATAAATTCCCCGATTTTCTTTTCTGCCAATAAATCTTTTAATTTGGCCGAATCTTCCTCTGCCGGAACTTCTCCCATATAGAATAACAATTCTTCGTAGGTCCGTAGCTGCAAAAGATCGTCAATGTCTGCTGTTTTTACCATGACTCCATGAGGAAACAGCTTCTTTGGCATTCCCTGGATTTGATTTTTGGTAATGTCCTCCAGCCCTTTTCTGGTGGTTAAAAGTATTTCTGTTTCCTTCTGTAAGCCGGCAAAGCTATGACGTTTGATGCCTTCTTTTGCCACAATCAGTTCCTTTAAAATCTTCCGTTCCTTTTCCAGATGAACCTTCACATCCTCTTGAACATCCATCTCTGAAATCTCTTGAAGACAGTTCTTTAGTTCCGGCAAGAACTTGTCATAGGTTAACTGTCCCATAGCCAAAAGATAATCCGGCCTGACAAATAGCGTCTCTTCCTTTTGATAGGTCAAAAACATATTTTCCAGCAAATCGTCCCATTTCATGGCTCCTATAATCTGCATGGCCAATCTTCTGACCTTTGGATCTTGATCTTCCAGCAAGGCGATAAAACGCTGCTTTTGGCTGTCCTCAAGGGTTTCTTTTCCGGCTCTGATTCTATCTCTAAGTTCTACTAATTCTTTTCTCAATTATGTTTCTCCGTTCTCCAAAATAAATTGATTCACGTCCTCTTTAAAGTCTATCCAGGCGCTTTCATTCTCCACAAAATACTTTGGACAGTTCTTACCTGTAATATCATAATGACGTATCACGTCGTCTGTGGTCAGATCAAATTTTCCGAGAAGAAAGGCCGTCAACCGTATCAACGACTGATATGTGGCATCGGTGAACTTTCCGGTCTTATCCGGATGGCAACACTCAATGGCC
The DNA here is from genome assembly GCA_024680055.1 of Lachnospiraceae bacterium. Taxonomy (GTDB): domain Bacteria; phylum Bacillota; class Clostridia; order Lachnospirales; family Lachnospiraceae; genus XBB1006. The sequence continues at coordinate 63,393 of JAILCP010000097.1, forward strand.
ACCGTATCCTGATTTCTGGAATTGGATGCGTAAGCAATTTCCGCCGTTGGAATGCACTGCACAATTTCTCCGTCAATGCCAATGACAAAATGGGCGCTGGCCTTTGTAATATGACTGTCCTTCAGCCCTTCAAAATAATCCCGATTCTGCTTGGCACTGCTTCCCGGATTGGCAGTATAATGAACCACCACGCCTTTTACCTTATCAAGGGCAATCTGTGGCCTGCTGTATTCATTGGGGGTAAGCAAATCTATGTCCATATCCGGTTGATCCGTATAGACAAAACCTTCCTGCTCCACCTGTTCAAAGGCCGATAAATTTCTTTTATGAATTCCCCTTACAATGGCAACAATGCCAACGAGAACCACGACCACCACTGCAATGCAAATCAGTATGCGATTTCTTTGGTTTATGGTGATTCTTGCTTTCTTTCGTCTCTTCATGGTTACTTATGAAACTACTCTCCCTCCGGTACAATTTGTTCCAGACATCCTGCAACCTTTTCATACTTCTCTTTTTCCATATACGTTGCAGTTTTATTGATAATTTCCACATAGTCCTGTGGAATGGTACCGTCTTTCATCTTAAAAAGAATCTCTTTGGCTCCGTCAATGTCAAAATTGGTCATGGCACGCTTAATGGCTTTAACCGCTTCAAAAACATCTTCCTTGCTGTATTCTTTTTCAATCTTTTCCTGTATATCAATCACATCTGCGGCAATGATTTCATCCACAGAATCCGGTTTCATCACATATTCTTCCGGCAGATACTGACGAAGAATCTGGTAAAGCGTTGCAAGTCCCACCGGTTTTGAAATGTAATCCGTAAATCCAAAACGCAAATAATAATCCTTGGCACCGGTTGCCGCACTGGCTGTAACTGCAATGATTGGGGTATCCTTGCATTTATTATCTTCCAATTCCTTCATCTTGCGAATGGTGGCAATGCCATCCATTCCCGGCATCATGTAATCCAGCAAAATCACATCATAATGCTCCTTTGCCACAGCCTCAAGACACTCTTTTCCACTGTTTACACAATCTAACTGTATCTTGGTGTTCTTCAGCATTCCGTTGATTACCGCAAGGTTCATTCGATTGTCATCCACTGCAAGCACCCTGGCCTTTGGAGCCACAAAGGTGTTCACCGCCTCTTTCTTTCGATCCGTGGTGCTATGAAGAATTTCATCCACAGTCCCCACCGGACGCTGATCCAGTACCTCCTGAACCAGAGAAAAACAAAATGTGGAGCCCTGTCCATATTCACTTTCCACCTGAAGGGAACTTCCCATCTGCTGTAAAATCTGGTTGGTTACCGTAAGACTCAGTCCCACACCATCAAGCACCATATCCACAGGATCTGCCTTGGTTCCAAGAAGATGGAAGGATTCCAAATCCGCCTTCTTAATTCCGATACCGGTATCTGAAACCTTTACGTTTAAAACAATGGCATTCTCCTCTTCTGCTTTCTCATAGGTGACCTCCACATGTACCTTTCCAATGGGGGTATACCCCACTGCATTGGCAAGAAGGTTTAACACCACCTGCTTCATTCTCTGCCCGTCTCCCCGAAGTACGGAAGGCAATGTTTCATCCACAGACAAGGACATGTCAATGGACTTTGCATCTGCAGAATCGTGAATCAATAAATAGGTCTTTGAAATTACCTCGGAAATACTGTAAGCCGCCTGCTCAATATATAAGGTTCCCTTTTCAATCTTGGATAAATCGGATAAATCTTTTACCAGTGATTCCATAATTCTTCCTGCACTGTAAATATTATCCAAAGCTTCCATCTCATCCTCATCGGGATTCTTCTGAGCCAAAAGTTCATCCATTCCCAAAATGGTGTTTAACGGGGTCCTTAGCTGAGATGCCAGACTGTTTAAAAAGGCGGTCTTGGCCTCATTGTCATGTTCTGCCGACGCCTTTTGCTTCTTTAATTCCTCCATGGTCAAAGTCATCTTTTCCATGTCCTCTAACAGTTTCTTATTTTCTGTTTCCTTACGGCTGTAAACATAGGAAACAGCCCCTGCCAAAACTGCCATAAAAGCCAGTATCACAGAAGCGGTTACACTGATGATCACATAGGTTCGCATCGGATGGAAAAAGCCGAAAAATACGCTGAATCCAAAGCTTACTGCGAAACATAACATGGTTACTGTATTAAAAGCCACAAGGGCAATGGGTGTCTTATTATTATCTTTGCTGTTCATAAAATCGCGCACTCCTCCAATCTATTAAATATTACCATATTTCATTGTAACTATCAATAATTCGAAAGAATGAGAAAGCTGCTTCCTTTTTGATTACTCATCCAAGGAAGCAGCCTGTTTTATAATTCAATATCCAATTCCACAGGGCAATGATCTGATCCCATAACCTGTGTATGTATCTTTGCATCATTCAGTTTCTCTTTTAAAGAACCGGAGGTGACAAAATAGTCAATTCTCCATCCTGCATTCTTTTCTCTGGCCTTAAATCGATAAGACCACCAGCTGTATACCCCCTCCAGATCCGGATAAAAGTTTCGATAGGTATCAATAAATCCATGTTCCAATACCTTGGAAAATTTCTCTCTTTCTTCATCGGTAAAACCGGCGTTATGCCGATTGGTTTTCGGGTTTTTTAAGTCGATTTCTTTATGTGCCACATTTAAATCTCCGGCATAAATCACCGGTTTCTTTTCCTGTAGCCCTTCCACGTAAGAGAGGAAATCATCTTCCCATTCCATACGATAGGATAACCGCTCCAACTGCTGTTTGGAGTTTGGAACATATACCGTGATAAAGTAGAAATCTTCATACTCCAGAGTAATTACCCTGCCCTCATGATCATGTTCCTCAATTCCTATGCCATAGGTCACATTGAAAGGCTCTTTTTTGGTAAACACCGCTGTTCCTGAATAACCCTTTTTCTCTGCGTAATTCCAGTACTGAAAATATCCCGGCATGTCAAGTTCTACCTGGCCTTCACTGACCTTGCTTTCCTGTATACAAAATATATCCGCATCCGCTTCCTGAAAGAAATCCATAAAACCTTTTGTCAAACAGGCTCTGATTCCGTTTACATTCCAAGAAATTAATTTCATATTATTTCATACCCTCGTAAGCTACAACAAATTCTTCCTGCTTTGCAATCACATCTGCCAAATGCTCATCTACCCTTGTATAATCATGGGCACGAAGCTCTTCCACCAAAACACAAATGGTGTTATAAAGTGGGGTAATTCCCAGATTACCCACCACGCCTTTTAATGCGTGGGCGCATTCAAAGGCCGCATTAAAATCCTGTTTTTCAATGGTTCCCTTTAATACCTCAAAATCGTCGCCGGCTACAAACTGGTCAAGACAGGTTTCAAGTAATTCTTCATCCCCCATAAAACGGTCCATGACCCCTTCTGCGTCTCCGCCGTACGCTACATATTTATCCAAAAAAGCACTCATTCCTTCTCCTCCTATCACCGGTTTTTATGCTTCCATCAAACTGATAATCAAGTTCTGTAAGTCCTCTGTTCTGATTGGTTTACCAATATGGGCATCCATGTGTTCCTGTTTTGCTTTTTCAATGTCCTCAGGTAAAACGTTGGCTGTCATGGATACAATTTTCACCGTGTTGGCATCACTTCGTCCGGATTCACGAATGGCCTTGGTGGCCTCATAGCCATCCATAATCGGCATCTGAATATCCATGAAAATCACATCATAGGTGTTTTCCGGATGACTCATAAATTGATCCACCGCATATTTTCCATGCTCAGCCGTATCCACAGTGGCGCTGAATCGCTCCAACATTCGTTTTGCAACCAGCATGTTGATTGGCTGATCCTCCACCAAAAGCACCCGTTTTCCTTCCAAAAGATGGGTGTTGATTTCCGCCCCTGCGCTTCTTGCTTTTTCCTCTACAAACTTCATCGGTGCCACAACCACAACCTTGGTTCCAACGCCCGGTTCACTTTCAATATCAATGGTGGCGCCTTTTGCGTCCACAATACTTTTTACCACAGAAAGTCCAAGACCTGTTCCGCTTAAATAATTGGCTGCAGAATCCTTGTCACGGTAAAACGGCTCAAATACATGTTTCAAGTCCTCCTGTGAAATACCCTTTCCGTAGTCCACAATCTCAATACGATAAAATCCTTCTTTGTCGTCTTTCCCCGGCTTCTCACTTAAATGAAGCTCCAACTGTCCTTTTTCCGGACTGAATTTTGCCGCATTGGCAAGGAGATTGCTGGTAAGTCTGCTCAATCGGTCTGCATCAATCATGGCCATTTCATGTTTGACCTTTAAATCCACCAAAATGGTTTGCTTTGGCTTCATCTGGGCGGATTTGAAATCCTCCACCACTTTTTCCAAAACATCCTTCACATTGGTTGGTTTCTCTATTAATTTAATGGTTCCTGACTGTACCGAACCGGAATCCAAAATATCACTTACAACGTTAACAAGAGACTGTGATGAGGAAATCATAATGTCCATACATTCCATAACCTTCTTGGCATTATGCACTTCCATTCTGGCAATTTCCGCCATACCCACAATGGCATTTAACGGTGTTCTGATTTCATGGCTCATATTGGCAAAGAAATTGTTCTTTGCGTTTAATGCAGCCTCTTCTCTTTCCAGACTTTGTTTTAACACTTCCTGCTGTTCCTTATGTCTGGATGCAAGAATGGTTACATCGGATATGGTACAGCAAATCTGTTTACTTTCCTTGTCGATATAGAAAAACTCAATGGCATAACTTCTTGCAATTCCCGTTTCATTTCTGCCATCAAATACCACACGATAGGAATCCTGCTTCTCCAACTGTTTTAAAATATTGTCCAGTTTAATCTGCTCCACCAGATTATCCACATTTTTGGAATCACTGTATCTCATGTAGTAATCTTTGGATGCCTCATCCACATTTTGGATATAGGTAAAACGCTGATCCAGGTTCATTGGATGACGAATCCATTCGTAGCCTTCTTTGGTGTTCCCGTCAATGATAAAAAGGGCTACATACTCCTTAAAACATGCGCTGCGCAAAAGCATCTGCTCCCGGTTGACTTCCCGATTCTCACTGCTGCAGATTCGTTGCACCGCGTCATCTATATACCTGTGTTTTTCATCGGTGTTTTGCACCAGACCATACAGCATATGTTCCGTACCGTCGTTGATTTCTTTTATGGGAATGACCCTGCACCAGGAAAATTCCGAAGTGTTTGGCCTATTCCAACGAAATTCCACATCTTCCGGCAAAATTCCATTTTCAAAATCAGAAAACAATTTCTTTACAATCTGCCAGTCTTCTGTTGGAATCACATATTCCTCAAACAGACTGTCCGGTACGTTTTTATAGGTTAATTCTTTTTCCTTTGCCGGAACGCTGATTTCCAACAAATGATTATTTACATCAAAAGAAAACAATATCGAATCTGTTTTCTTCCACATTGTTTCCATAAGTTCACTATTCCCTTTAAAGTGATCTATACATCGCTCTTTACTCATATTCTCGTCCTCTCACATTCAGCTAATTATATCAAAAGAATATGTTTCAGTCCACTTTCCAGCAACGTTCCAGACATGCGTAAAGTTCCTTGGCATTGATTGGTTTAGAGACGTGCTCATCCATGCCGGCCTCTTTACATTTCATTTTATCTTCCAGAAAGGCATTTGCCGTTGTTGCTATGATCGGTATGTTCCAATCCCCTCGTTCTTTATGACTTCGTATCTCCCTTGTAGCCTCCATACCATCCATGTTCGGCATTCTCACATCCATTAAAATGGCATCGTACTTTCCTTCTTTGGAACACATAAATGACGATACCGCCTTGCGTCCGTCCTCTGCCAAATCCACAATAATGCCCTGCTTATTCAAAAGCTTGGTCAAAATCTTTGCATTCAACGGCTGATCTTCCGCAATTAAAATGTGACGGCCCTCCATAACGGACATGTGGGCTTCATTTACTTCCTTTCGCTGTAAAATCGGCTCTGCCAATTCTACGTTTAACACCACTTCAATGGTGGTACCCTTTCCTACGGTACTGCTTACATCAATACTTCCTTCAAAAAGTTCCACCAACTGTTTTACAATGCTAAGTCCAAGGCCGCTTCCTGTGGACTGACCACATGATGCAATTCCTTCCTGGGAAAAAGCATCAAATGCCCGCTCCAGAAATTCCTCGGACATTCCGATTCCATTGTCCTTCACCGAAAGCTTAATCTCTGCCTGATGGCTCCATTCCTTTAGAATCTCTCCCTTAAACTCTATATTACCACCTTCCGGGGTATATTTTACGGCATTTGACAAAAGATTCATAAAAATTTGACCAAATCTCAGTTTGTCCGTGACAATAAAGGCATTCTCCAGTTCACCGAAGTTCACCTTGTAACTCATGCCTTTTGCTCTACATTGTTCTTCTATAATCTGATTGGTGCTCTGTAAAAATTCCTGCATACTGTAGGCCTCTTTTCGAAGCACCATTTTATTTTCTTCCAGCTGTGAAATATCCAGAATATCGTTTACCAGGGACAATAACAACTGTCCCGAAGAACTGATTTTTTCAAGGTATTCCCGAATATTTTCTTCGTTGGTCTCATCCGTTGCAATGGATGCCATACCAAGTATTCCGTTTAACGGCGTACGAAGATCGTGACTCATACGTGATAAAAAGTCAATCTTTGCATTCTCGGCCTTCTTTGCCTCAGAGAGGGCCTTTTTTAACTGCTCCTGTTTTTTATGTTCCTCCCGATGCATTTCGGAAATATCCTGGCACATTACCACCAGTTCCTGCTGAAACTCCAGCAGTTCCATAAATACCACTCGTTTATAGTATTTCTTTCCCTGCCTTACCATAGCCAAAGTGACACTGTAACTTTTTTTATCTTTTAGATGCTCTACCACATGATTAAGTTGCATGGCATCCCGGACTCTGTTTTTATCTTCCGGTACCACATAATATAAAAACCGTTCCAGATAGTCATAATATTTTCCCGTTGGGAACACCCTGGTATCCTCCTGCGTCTGGGAGCTGAGCATAACCTCCTCCACAAGAGCCGTACAGTAATTCACAGACGCCACAATCTCAAAGTCCATTTTTACAAGAGTTCTTCCTGTCTCCTGCTGGCGTTTGATTTTGGTAATATCTTTTAAGGTAATATACCCTTCTTTTTCCAGGGTCACCGGATTTTCCATCAATGTAATACGAAGTTCTGCAAAACGCTCTTTATTCTCTGCCACAATCAATGGCACCACAATCTTTTCCTCTCCGTATCCGTTATCCAAACGCTGAATCAGATGATCCACGGAAATCTTTTTTTCGATTTCCTCTTTCACATCTTCTCTTGAAACGTATCTGCACAGGTTATTGACCCAATGCTCCAAGCTTCTGGCGTTCATTCCCCTGGTAAATCTTTGATACTTGGAATATGCATCATAAATCATATCCTCGGTAAGATTTACTCTGGCATAAGCCAGGGATGATTTTCGATAGGATTCCATAAACGCCTTCTGGCTTTCGTAATTGGTTTTCCTTCGTTCTGTTTCCGATATATCGATAATGGTTCCATGCACCATAAAAACATCGCCATTTGAATTAAATGCCGGTGACATGGAAGCCTTAATTTTTCCGTAATTTTCTGTAGGATTCTTTCTCCATCGGAAAGTTCCCGTATATTCTTCCTTGGTGGTTTCAATTTCTTTTAACCCTTCCAAAAACCGCGGTAAATCCTCCGGATGGAAGGAACTGTATCGATGACTGATGTTTTTCCTGTAATTTGGAAAAATCCTTCGCTCCTTGCGTGGGTCATCATAGTAAATGCATAAAATATCATCTTTTATATCATAGGAAAAAAAGTGAAACTTCTGCTGTCTTGCCACTGCCAAAAAGCAGTTTTCAATGGCGGTTTGATCCTGAATACTTTCCATGGTTCCCACCGCTTTTCTGCGCTCACCGTGAGGTCCCGGAATCACCGTCATGTGGAATCTACACTTCTTTTCCCCGTCCGGAAATCTCACTGTACCAACACAGGTTACGTCATCTTCTCCGTGTAAAAGACTCTGATACATCTTTTCCACTTCTTCTATGGCACTTTCCGAGATAAAACGAATGCTTCTAAGTTCTTCCGGAATCATTTTCTTATTGGCAATCTGCGCCACATATCCATAGATCTGCTCTTCAAAATAAGCCCTGTGGGTCTGCAAATCATACTCCCAGAACACCAGTCCCGTCTGTTTGATGGCCTCTCTTATCACCTTGCTGTTATCTTCATTTACATCCCGGACTTCTCCTGCTTTGGTAATATCTTTTACCACTTTTACATGGCATTGTTTTCCCTGATATTCACAGTCATACCCACGAACCAAAAGGGTTTTTGTTCCATCAGGACTACTTATGGTCTTTTCACCACAGGTCTCCTCATCAATTTCGTGGATTGTGCATAACAAATTAGCGCGCATAACACCCTCAATCACGGTGCTACCCACGCCATTGCTTTTCCATTTTAACATTTCCTTCATTGCACTGTTGGTGTATATGATTCTATGACTTCCCCGTTCAATCACACATACCCCATCCGACAGTGCCTCTAACATACCAACAACCATAATTACAACTCTTTCTCATAAAAAATCCACATATCGTTTATATTAGTATGTTTTTTCACTTTTGTCTATAAATTCTTCACATTTTGCAAATGCTTCACAATTCTTTCAAATTTCATGGGCAAACCATCGAATTATTTGCACAATCTCTTGATTTCCATCAATTTCTTGTTGGATTAACCGGTCTTTTCGATAGTTTAACCCCTTCAGGATTTCTTCCACACGCTCTGCCAAGGTTTCATCCATGGAATCGGTATAAACTTTGACTTTGTCAATGACTCCCTCAACCACTTCGTACAGAATTTCCACTTCGCCAAAAGGAAATCGGCGAGAAATACAGTTACTCAAGATTAATTTCTTATTGAATCGCCAATCCTCTGAGGCGAATTTCTTTGCTCTGATGTTAATATCTTCCAGTTCGTCTGTGCCCGGCATCCATGGCGTTGCCTCTAATTCATATTCCTCATCAAAGGCCTTTGCCAACGCATCCCCCATACTTTCCACCGTAATTTCCGGATTTAAATCGTGTAAATTCACCACTCTGCTTTTTACCGAATCCACACCTTTCGCCTTTAGCTTCTCTGCGGAAACCGTCAGATAATCCGAAAGTTTTGCCCTGTTGACATCAATCATTATGGTGCCATGATTATAGGCATATTCCCCGGATGAAAAGAAGGCGTTTCCGGAAAACTTTCTGCCTTCGGCAACAATGTCATTTCTTCCTGTCTTTTCCGCATTTAAGCCAAAACTTTTTACCGCCCTCAATATTACATTGAGCTGCCGATCCAAGTCGTACTCCTCTTTTCTGATACAAAAGGTAAAATTCAAGTTTCCAAGATCATGATATACAGCTCCCCCGCCGGAAAGCCGTCTTGCCAGGTAGCCTCCGGACTCTTCCAGCTTACTAACCTTACACTCCTTATATGCATTCTGATTTTTACCGATTACCACGGTATTTTGATTTTGCCATAAAAAGAGAATGCACTCCCCCGGTTTTGTATGAAATGTCAAATACTCCTCTATGGCAAGATTGCGATAGGGATTAGTACCTTTTGCACAATATATTTTTAACTCCTTAATCATATACCCTCCGGCCAATCCGGCCTTTCAACTATTATTCCCTGTTCTTAAAAAACGGGTAAAGTTTCAAAAACTTTACCCGCCACTTTTCTTATTTCCAATCTAAAATTGGTATGCAACAATTGGATTTCTTGCAGCTCCAACTTCATCCGGTCTGCCAATCACTGTGTTATGTGGGCTGCTCTGGATATATTGCGGATCTTCGTCAGCTTTCTTCATGATTTCATGAAGAACATCGATAACCTGATCCAGAGTTTCTCTTGTTTCTGTTTCCGTCGGTTCAATCATCAATGCTTCATGAACAATCAACGGGAAGTACATGGTTGGTGGATGAATGCCGTAATCCAACATTGCTTTTGCAATGTCCATGGCACTTACACCGATATCATGTTTCTTCTTCTCCAGTGTCATAACAAACTCGTGCATACAGGTTACATCGTACGCCATATCATATACATCAGAAAGCTTTACTCTCATGTAATTTGCATTTAATACCGCATTTTGAGATGCTTCTTTAATTCCTTTTGCACCAAGTGTGGTAATATAAGTCAACGCTTTTACCAATACAAGGAAGTTTCCGGCAAA
>JAILCP010000099.1 GCA_024680055.1 Lachnospiraceae bacterium
TCTATGGATCTTCGAAGAGAATACATGGCATCCGGTACCACCGATGCAATAATTACATCCGTTACATCTTTTGCCCCTAACTTGTTATGTTCCAGCATGCCGCAAAGATCGATTCCGAACTCATCCGCTGTTCGCTGCACCTTGGTGGTCATTCGAAACGTCGCTACAATATTCTCTCCGTCAAACACACCTGCGGTGATATTGGTATTTCCTACATCCAGTGCCAGTAACATATTAGGCCTCCTCTTCCTCTATCCCAAGATAAAATACTTTAAAAAACATCTCCAATGATTCAAACAGATCTTTTTTATACTGCTGAATCTTTTTTACCAAAAGACCGCTTCCGATCTCGTCATACAAAAGGTCTCCCTCGTCGCATTCTGTCTCAATTTCCAGGGTTCCGTTCTCATCAAACACCAGTGATAAAATACCTCCCACCTCTTCGGTAAAAAGCACACACATTATCTTCAGTTCATCTTTTACACTCTGAGGTAATCCCTGAAATGCCTCATCCAAGTAATATTTCTTCTCGTATGAATTGGATACACACAATACAACTCTTTCGTCCATATTTTCCTCGCTTCTATACATAGCCATAGATGCCTCTTACCGACACCTCGCCGCTACGTACCTTCTTTTCTATACGATCTTCCGTCTTCACAAGAAGACTTCCGTCTTCGTCCACTCCTATGCAGGTAGCCGTGTACTCTCCCGCCGGGTCAAGCACTCGAACCTTCTCTTTATAATTGGCCAAAAGCCCCAAATATTCCTCCTTGAAGCCCCTGATACTTTTATCCTGCAACACTTGATTATAATAGGTCTCCCACCACTTGACAATAGATTTTTCCATTTTTTCCCGAAACATGGAATTCTCTTCCATCCCCGTTTCCAAAGAGATGGATGTGGCGGTTTCCTTGATTTCCTCCGGGAAGGTCTTATGAAACAGATTCACGCCAATTCCCACCACCACATACTCTATGTGATTACCTTCCAGCTCCATTTCCGCCAAAATCCCGCACAGCTTCTTTCCATTCACCACCACGTCATTGGGCCACTTCAACTGTGCCTTTAATCCTGCAACTTCTTTTACCGCATGTACCACTGCCATCCCGGCCGCCACCGATAAAAGTGGTGCCACCTCCGGCGCAAAATGTGGCCGCTCCAAAATGGACATGTACAAGCCCACATTCTTCTCTGACACCCAGGTTCTTCCAAGGCGCCCTCTTCCTTTTGTCTGCTCCATGGCACTGCAGGCATACTTTCCTTCTGTGCCCTTTGCTGCCATCTCCTTACAAACATCATTGGTGGAGGTTACTTCTTCTCTTCGATCTAATGTATACATTTCTTTCCCTCTATCAAAAAATCCGTGTGGATTCTCTCAAATCCACACGGTTTCGTTCTTATACCCTTACTGGTTCTCTTTGGTGTCTTTGGTAATTTCTGCCACGGACTTGGCAAGTCCTGCCACTCCCTGAATCTCTGATGGAATAATAATCTTGGTAGCTTTTCCGTCTGCGGCTCTTGTAAATGCCTCTAAGCTCTTTAAGCGAAGCACTGCTTCGTCCGGAGCTGCATTTTTCAAAAACTCCAATCCCTGTGCATTGGCCTGCTGAATCTTAAGGATTGCTTCTGCCTGTCCTTCTGCTTCTTTCACAGTAGCCTCTTTCTTAGCTTCTGCTCGCAAGATTGCTGCCTGCTTCTCTGCCTCTGCATCAAGAATGGCACTTTCCTTCTTACCTTCTGCCACAAGCACCGTGGATCTCTTTTCTCCTTCGGCTCTTGTTACTGCCTCTCGACGTTCACGTTCTGCCTTCATCTGTTTCTCCATGGCATCCTGAATTGCTGTTGGAGGAATAATATTCTTAAGTTCTACTCGGTTCACCTTGATTCCCCATGGATCTGTTGCCACATCCAAAGTGGATCTCATCTTGGTGTTAATGGTTTCTCTGGATGTCAATGTCTCATCCAATTCCAAATCTCCGATGATATTTCGAAGGGTGGTAGCGGTTAAATTCTCAATTGCCATAATTGGATTCTCAACTCCGTAGCAATAAAGCTTCGGATCTGTTATCTGGTAGAACACCACCGTATCGATTCTCATTGTTACGTTATCTTTGGTAATTACCGGCTGTGGTGCAAAATCCACCACCTGCTCCTTTAAAATTACCTTTCTTGCAATTCTATCTAAAATCGGCATCTTAATGTGTAATCCTACGCCCCAGGTAGCCTGGTATCCGCCAAGTCTCTCCACAACGTATGCATGTGCCTGCGGCACAATCTTAACACATGATGCTATCAGTGCTAACAATAAAATGACTAAAATCAAAAAAACTATATACTTTCCCATAACGTCTCCTCTCCTACTGTCCTTTCTTTGCTACAATTAATTTTACTCCTTGAATTGCCTTTATTTCCACAACGTCGTCCTTATGAAAAATCATATCGTCATTCTCACATCGCGCGGTCCACTCCTGGCCATCCACGCTTACCAATCCCACTGCCTGCAGGTTATCAATATCCTGCAACACTACAGCCGACTTTCCAATTAAGCTCTCCGCATTGGTCTTAATGCGTCCCTGATTCAAGTGCTTAATGGCAATTGGTCTTGTAAGTACCAACAATACTACAGACACCGCCAAGAAAATGATGATCTGTGCAATAACAGGCAGGTCCAACATATTCGCAAACAGAGCAATCAACGCTCCCCCTGCAAACCAAATGGTGGTCAAACCTAATGTCGCAATTTCAATCAAGACAAACAAGACTAACAACACTAGCCAAGTAATACCCCAAATGTCCATTGCCGCTCCCCCTTTTCATAATTCTGACATTTCTTCAAGACTATGCACATAGTACAACAACTCACCTGTTTTCTCAAGCCTGCGTTAATAAATTTTTTATAAACTTTTTATAAAAAGTAGGGTGTGAGATAAAAGTTGGTGATTGGGGACTTTAGGGTGCTGGGGCCGCGGAGAAAGGAGACCATTCTTCGAACTATCTATGCGAATAAACAAAAAACTGCCACATCAAATGATACTCTTATCATTTGATGTGACAGTACTATTTTCTTTTCCGAAAAGCACATGACCTTAGAAAAATACATGACCTCCGATGATTAAACCGGTATGTCCCGATCTTCTGGACTGGAAGTGAAGTGCTCCTCCTACGTTGTCGGTTCCGGATAATGCTGCTCTGGCTGCTCTTCTACAGCTGTCCGGGATGGAACTGTTCAATCTGCGTGCCAGTGCGCCGGAACTTGCCGGGCCAAACTGTCCTGCCTGATAGATAACGGCACGGATGCTATTTGGATATCTTCCGCTTCTTACACGGTTACATACCACTGCTCCAACGGCTACCTTTCCTTCGTAGCTCTGTCCGCCGGCTTCACAGTAGATTAATGCTGCAAGAAGTGTTTCGTTGTCTGTGCCACTACTTACAGAGGATTGCTGAGTTGTGGTAACTCCTGATCCTGAAGACTGAGAATCCTGTTCTGCCTGAGCTGCTGCTTTTGCTGCGGCCTTAGCAGCTTTTTCTTCCTGCTCTTTTTTCAGCTTGGCTGCATATTCTTTGTTGGTGTAACCTGCTTTTAAAGTGCAATTTACGTCTACATATTCTTCAGAGACAAAAGCTCTTTTTCCGTTGTAGCTTACGGCTACCCATTCGTCTACCTTGCATGCTCGTTTGCATAAGGAGAATTTGCTGCCTTTGTCTACTATGGTGTGAATTTTACTGTCGGTAGATGCTTTGTAGCGAACACGCAATCCATCAATCTTAGCGGTTGCTTTGTAAAGGCCGTGCTTTTCTGCATAGCTTTCGGCTTCATCGCCTACTACGGCGTATTTGGCTTTTACATAACCTTTCACGTTACCGGATTTGATTTTTAACCATTTGCCATCTTTTTCAAGAACCTTTGCACCACATTCGCTCAATAACTGTCCCACTACTTTTGACTTGGTGGATGGTTTCTTACGAACATTTAAAGAGTCCTCAACGGTACAAATCATTCGGTCGTTCCATTCGGAGTCTTTGACCTCTTCCTGAACTTCCTCTTCTTCGATGATTTCATCTTCAGCAAGGGCTACTGTCTGTACCTTAACTTCCTCTACGCTAGCTTCTTCGTCTTTGAGAGAAACTGCACTTGCAACTCCCGCAACGGCTGTTGTATTTTTCTTATGTCCATCTTCCTTCGCCTGATTGGTTACCACACCTGCCAATGTAACGATGCAAAGTGCGATAGCTACTACGATTCCCTGGATTTGTTTTTTTCCTAATTTCATATTATGTCCTCCTGTAAAACTAAGAACACATTTGGATTGTTTTACTTGTGTTACGTTTTTGCATAGGTTTTTATGCAAAACTATTACATATGTTACAAATTTATTACCGAATATATCATAGGATTTAATTCCTGTCAAGTTTTTTCAAAAAAAGTTTATATTATTTTATCGATGTATACATGTTTTTCCATAAAAAAAAACAGCGACTTCAGATTGCTGAAATCGCTGCATTTTTCTTATTATAAACGTTTTAACAATTGCTCTCTTTCCTGCTCAAAACCAGGCTTTCCAAGGAGTGCAAACATATTTTTCTTGTAGCTTTCCACACCCGGCTGGTTGAATGGATTTACCCCTAAAATGTAGCCGCTGACGCCGCATGCAAATTCAAAGAAATAAAACAGTTGTCCAAGACTCTTTTCATCCAACATTGGGATGTTAATTTTTAAGTTTGGAACGTTTCCGTCAGTATGGGCAAGTATGGTTCCGTTCATGGCACTTTTGTTGACAAAATCCATATCTTTTCCCGCAAGATAATTCAAGCCGTCAAGGTTTTTTCCGTCTTCTTCTATTACAATGGACTTTCGTGGCTTTTCCACACACAGTACGGTTTCGTACATGATTCTGGCGCCGTCCTGAATAAACTGACCCATGGAATGAAGGTCTGCGGTAAGATCCACAGATGCCGGGAAAATTCCCTTCTGGTCCTTGCCTTCGCTTTCGCCATAAAGCTGTTTCCACCACTCTGCCACATAGTGTAAATTCGGCTCATAATTAGCCAAAATTTCCACGCTTTTACCTTTTCTCAATAAAATGTTTCGTACTGCAGCATACTGCATGGCGCTATTGTCCTCAAAAGCCCCATTTATAGCATCTTCGCGGCCTTCCTGAGCTCCCTGCATCAATGCATCGATGTCTGCTCCGCTGACTGCAATCGGAAGCAATCCCACTGCTGTTAAAACAGAGAATCTTCCACCCACATCATCCGGTACCACAAAGGTTTCATAACCTTCTTCGTCAGCTAAGTTTTTCAATGCACCTTTTGCCTTATCGGTGGTTGCATAAATTCTCTCTGCCGCCTTCTCTTTTCCGTATTTATCTTCCAACATCTTCTTGAAAATCCGGAATGCGATGGCCGGTTCTGTGGTGGTTCCGGACTTGGAAATCACATTTACGGAAAAATCTCTGTCACCCACCACCTCGATCAAATCTGCAAGGTAAGTGGAACTGATATTATTTCCCACAAAATAAATCTCCGGTGTCTTACGAATACTTTTATCTACGCTGTTATAAAAATTGTGTCTCAGACACTCAATTGCGGCTCTTGCCCCAAGATAAGAACCTCCGATTCCGATAACAATAAAAACCTCTGAATCTTCCTTTATTTTTTCTGCCGCCTTTTTTATCGCTGCAAATTCCTTCTTATCATAATCCACCGGCAAATCGATCCATCCAAGATAGTCGTTTCCCGCTCCACTTTTATCAAGCAGAAGCTTCTTTGCCGCCTCTGCAATTGGTTTCATACTCTCGATTTCATGCTGGGATACCATATCCGCTACTTTTGAATAATCAAATGTTACTTTCATCTCAAGCTCCCTTCTTCTATATTAATCCTATTATGCCAAAAAGGTTTGACTTTTTCATGTAAAGATATAATATAGTATAGAAGATTGTCAAGAAAAAGCAAGGAGTCCTTTTTATGAAGAAAATTATTCTGACAGGCGGCGGTACAGCCGGTCATGTCACACCGAACATTGCACTTTTACCTCAGTTAAAAGAAAGAGGTTTTGAAGTATCTTATATTGGTTCCTACGAAGGAATCGAAAAAAAACTTGTTACAGAAGCAGGCATTCCTTACATTGGTATTTCCTCCGGGAAACTGCGCCGCTATTTTGACTGGAAAAACTTCACGGATCCTTTCCGTGTTTTAAAAGGTTATCATCAGGCAAAACGCATCATGAAAAAACAGCGTCCCGACGTGGTTTTTTCCAAAGGTGGATTCGTTTCTGTACCTATTATTATGGCTGCCAAGAGTCTTGGTATTCCATCCATTATTCACGAGTCGGATTTAACTCCGGGCCTTGCCAACAAGTTGGCCATTCCTAACGCCACCAAAGTTTGTTGCAATTTCCCGGAAACTCTGAAGTATCTTCCGGCCGGAAAAGCTGTTTTAACAGGTTCTCCTATTCGTGCTGAATTATTAAACGGAAACGCTGATAAAGGTCGTAAATACACCGGCCTCACTGACAACAAACCGGTGCTCCTTATAATAGGAGGAAGTATTGGTTCTGTTGCCATTAATGATGCTATCCGCGGCTGTCTCACTGATATTTTAAAAGAATTTCAGGTGATTCACATCTGCGGCGAAGGAAACTTGGACCCTTCTCTTCATGATGTAAGCGGCTACCGCCAATATGAATATGTAAGAGATGAATTATGTGATTTGTTTGCTCTTGCTGACATTGTTGTTTCCCGTGCCGGTGCCAACACCATCTGCGAACTTTTAGCCTTAAAAAAACCAAGCATTTTAATTCCGCTTCCTGCATCCGCAAGCCGTGGCGACCAGATTCTAAATGCCAATTCTTTTGAATCTCAGGGCTTTGCCATGAAGGTCGATCAGGAAACTCTCACAGACAAAGTGCTTCTTACCGCCATTCGCAATTTATACGCTAACCGCGAAATCTACAGGGATCACATGAAAGCCAGCAACCAGATTGACAGTGTTACTACTATTGTTAATATGTTGGACGAGTTAGCAAGAAAATAGATAACGTTTGTACTTATATAAATGATGAAAACCACCGGATGTTCGGTGGTTTTCATCATTTTATCTGCCTCTATCACCGCAGGGGGACCGGGCATTGTTCCTTGCAAGCAGATATTTCTCTACCTTTCATCATTTCTTCTGCCTCCCGCTCTCTAACCACCTGAAAGCAAAAAAGAAGCCGACGCACAGTCGACTTCTTTCTATATTAACCATAACAATTGATTATTTTACAAATTCTGCTACCTTCTTTGCAATGCTTTCGCTATCCAGACCGTATTTTTTGATTAACTGCACTGCAGGGCCTGATTCACCGAAGGTATCGTTTACGCCGATTTTGAGAGTCTTGGTTGGTGCCTTTGCACAAAGTGCATCGCATACAGCACTTCCGAGACCGCCAATGATGGAATGCTCTTCTACTGTTACAACTTTTCCTGTTTTCTTTGCAGAAGCGATGATGAGATCTTCGTCTAAAGGTTTGATGGTATGAATATTGATAACTTCAGCATCAATGCCCTGAGATTTTAAGATTTCAGCTGCTGCCATGGATTCACCTACGCAAAGACCGGTGGCAACGATGGTAACATCTTTACCTTCTTTTAAGGTGATTCCTTTACCTAATTCGAATTTGTATGTGGATTCGTCGTTGAATACCGGGATTGCAAGACGGCCAAAACGCATGTAAACAGGGCCCTGGTGCTCATAAGCTGCTTTTACGGCTGCTCTTGCTTCCACATCATCGGCAGGGTTAATGACTACCATGCCAGGGATGGTTCTCATAAGGGCGATGTCTTCATTACACTGGTGTGTGGCACCGTCTTCACCAACGGAGATACCTGCGTGGGTTGCTCCGATTTTCACGTTTAAATGAGGGTAACCGATGGAGTTACGAACCTGTTCAAAGGCACGTCCTGCTGCAAACATTGCAAAGGAGCTGGCAAAAGGTACTTTGCCACAGGTGGAAAGACCTGCTGCAATGCCCATCATGTTACTTTCTGCAATACCGCAGTCAATGTGGCGCTCAGGAAATGCTTTCTTGAAGATTCCTGTTTTTGTAGCACCTGCTAAGTCTGCGTCTAAAACAACTACGTTGTCATGTTCTTTTCCTAATTCAACCAAAGCATTGCCGTAGCTTTCTCTGGTTGCAACCTTTTTCACTTCTGACATTATGCTTCACCTGCTTTCTCTAAATCTTCCATAGCAATCTTGAATTCTTCATCGTTCGGGGCTTTTCCGTGCCATCCTGCCTGGTTCTCCATGAAGGAAACGCCTTTACCTTTTGTGGTTTTGGCAACGATTGCAGTTGGCTGTCCCTTGGTTTCTTTTGCTTCTTTGAAAGCAGCACGAATCTCATCAAAGTTGTGTCCGTCGATGTTGATTACGTGGAAGTTAAATGCTTCTAATTTTTTGTCGATTGGGTATGGAGAACATACATCTTCGATGGCTCCGTCAATCTGTAAACCGTTGTTGTCAACGATCAAAACAATATTGTCAAGCTTTCTGGCACCTGCAAACATAGCAGCTTCCCAGATCTGGCCTTCCTGGATTTCACCGTCGCCGGCCATAGCGTATACACGATAGTTTTTGTTGTCTAATTTTCCTGCAAGGGCCATTCCTACTGCAGTGGAAAATCCCTGTCCAAGGGAACCGCTGGACATATCAACGCCAGGGATATGTTTCATATCCGGATGTCCCTGTAAAAAGGATCCCACGTGACGAAGGTTTAATAATTCGTCTTTGGAGAAAAATCCTTTCTCGGCCAAAGTGGAATAAAGTGCAGGTGCACAATGTCCTTTGGATAAAACGAAGCGATCACGGTCGTCTTTCTTTTCGTTGTCCTTTTCAACGTTCATTTCTTCAAAGTAAAGATATGTCATAATATCTGCTGCAGAAAGGGATCCGCCCGGATGTCCGGATTTGGCTGCGTGAACTGCAGTTACAATCCCTTTACGAATCTCATTTGCGGTCTGTTTCAACTCCTGATTCGTCATAATAGTTCCTCCTTTAGTGTGTCTATAGTTCTGTTCGTCCTTCCAGTGCGCGAAGCAGTGTTACTTCGTCAATGTATTCCAGGTCTCCGCCTACAGGAACACCACTGGCAATTCGACTTACTTTTATACCTGTTGGTTTGATTAATTTGCTGATGTACATGGCTGTGGTTTCGCCTTCCAGGCTGGAATTGGTGGCAATGATGACTTCCTGCACATCCTCTCTTCCAAGCCGCTCCATCAGCTCTTTTAATTTAATTTCATTGGGACCGATGCCAAGCATAGGGGATATGGCGCCATGTAATACATGGTACACTCCTTCGTACTTGCCGGTCTTTTCATAGGCCGTTAAATCCCTTGGGGTCTCCACCACCATAATGGTGTGATGATCCCTGGCCTTATTTTTGCATATAGGACAAAGGTCAGCATCTGTCAGGGTAAAACATTCTTTGCAATATTTTACGTTGTGACGAGCATCCAATAAGGCATTGGCCAGCCCTTCCACCTGCTCTGTGGGCATGTTTAAAATGTGAAAGGAAAGACGCTGGGCGGTCTTTGCTCCGATTCCCGGCAGCGCAGACAATTCTTCGATTAATTTACTGATTTGGCTACTGTAGTAATCCATGTTTCCCTCGCCTAAAAATTAAAATGGGAAGCCTCCACCTGCCGGTCCACCGGTGATTGCGGACATGGACTGCTGGGACAACTCATCTACTTTACGTATTGCTTCATTGGTTGCAGCCATAATTAAATCCTCCAGCATTTCAATGTCATCCGGATCCACCACTTCTTCGGAAAGAGTAATCTTGGTGATTTCTTTCTTACCGGACATGGTCACAGAAACTGCACCGCCACCTGCTGTGGTTGTGATCTCCTGCTCTTCTAACTGCTTGGCTGCTTCTTCCATTTGACGCTGCATTTTTTGCGCCTGTTTCATTAAATTATTCATGTTTCCCATTCCACCTGGGAAACCGCCGCCTCTTTTTGCCATAATAGCCTCCTACTCTTCATCTTCTATGGTTATTTCCATGTTAACTAGTTTTTCAAGATCTACATATGAGTCTTCGTAAGGACGGTTGGTGTCGTTGAAGGTGACTTCTATTTCCACCTGTTTGCCGCAACGCTCACTGATTAAGTCCTTTAATATATTACAATTATCTTCGTCTTTAAAATAGGTGAAACCAATGGTATCTTCAAATACCAACTGCAATTTGTCTCCCGCAAGATTTAACTTGGCACCTTTTAAATAGGCAATGGCCAAGCCGCTTGGATATTCGGAAACAATGGATCGGAAATTGGAAACCACTTTCTTAATATCCTCCGGGATTGCCTTTGGCAATTGGGCCCTTTTGATTGCAGGCTTAGGAGCCGATGCAATGGCTTCTTTCACCGCTTCTTCCCCTTGCTTTTCCAAAGCAGAGAGCGGGTGTCCGTTGACTAAGGTTTCTTCAATCTGATTTAAACGATCGATAATGGAATCTGTGTTTTGTTCCATTTGAGGTCTGCAAAGTTTAATGGCCGCCACTTCCAACTGGATACGCTTTTGGTTGGAATAACGCATCTCTCCGGACAATTCCGATAAAATTCGAATGTAACGGATGATTTTTCCGGAACTGATATTGGTTGCAATTTCTTTTAGCTCATTGACTGTGGCTGCGGACATGTCCAGAACTTCACCCATGTGATCTCCGTTCTTAATAAGAAGAAGATTTCGCATATACCAGGTAAAATCCACTACGAACTGGGACAAATCCCGTCCCTGCATCACCACGTCGGAAATTACTTCAAGGCACTTATTTACGTCTCTTGCCTCAATGGCAGAAAGTAAGTGGGTGAACACATCGTTGTCCACTGCGCCAAGTACCTCAAGCACGTTGTCTAAGGTGACCTCTTTGTCCATGTAAAATGCCATACACTGGTCCAAAAGACTTAAGGCGTCTCGCATGGATCCGTCCGCTGCCCTTGCAATATACAAAAGGGCATCATCCGTTACCGACGCTCCCTCAACGAGTAAAAGCTCCTGCATTCGATTCTTTATGGTATCAATGGTCATTCGATGAAAATCATACTGCTGACATCTTGATAAAACCGTAATGGGAATCTTATGCTTCTCCGTGGTTGCCAATACAAAAATCACATAAGAAGGCGGCTCTTCCAATGTTTTCAACAGGGCGTTAAAAGCCGCAGTGGAAAGCATGTGCACCTCGTCTATGATAAAAACTTTATATTTTCCCTCTGTTGGAGTATAGGTGGTCTGTTCAATGATTTCGCGCACATTGTCCACACCGTTGTTGGAGGCCGCATCCATTTCCACCACATTCATGGAAATGCCCTTGGAAATTGCCTTGCAAGTATTGCATTCTCCGCAGGGTTCCCCGTCCACCGGGTGCTCACAGTTCACCGCTTTGGCAAAAATCTTGGCCACAGTGGTTTTACCGGTTCCTCTTGTGCCACAAAAAAGATAGGCATGTCCCAGTCTATCTGCTTTCAACTGATTTTTCAGTGTCTGTACAATATGTTCCTGACCTTTAACATCGCTGTATGTGGTCGGTCGGAATTTTCGATATAATGCTTGATACGACATGTCTTCTCCTTCTCACCCATAGTCCATTATATTATACTCGATAACCTATGCTCAGTCTAGTTCTTTTACCCCGGGGAATGTATTTCTTTTCATTCATCCCTTGCCTAGGATGGTAAAATCCTTTATACTTATTCTGTTATGGCAATTTTATGGAGCTGTATCGAAGTGGTCGTAACGAGGTGAACTCGAAATTCATTTGTCGGTTAGTCCCGGCACGCGGGTTCGAATCCCGCCAGCTCCGCTAAAAAACTCCCGCACACACGGTACGGGAGTTCTTTTTATTTTCTGCAATATGCAATTGCATCTTTGATTCCCAGGTCATAAAGGGCCTGCAATTTTTTTGGATCTTTTTCGATTCTGCTGATGGATATTTCCTCAGAAGGCTGAATAATGGTGGCCTTCCCCTGTTTTTCCAGTTCTTTCAACCGTTCCATCTGTCCGTTGTACATAATGTGACGCTCTCTGACGGTGCGCTCAAATTCCGGGTACTTCTTTTTGTAGTACAGTTTGGTTAAAAACGGTGGCATGGCCTTTTTCACATAGCCTGCGGCCTTGGTCAACACCACCACCACGTGGTCATAACCCTTTTGCAACATGTACTCATAAGGAATACTGTCTGTGATGGCTCCGTCAAGATAAAGGTTTCCATCCAGTTTTACCGGTTTTGACACAAAGGGCATAGAGCCCGATGCCCTCAAGGTTTCCATGCGGTCAAATACGCTGTCGATTAATTTGTACTCCGGCTTTCCTGTTTTCATATTGGTAATTACCGCATAAAAAGGAACCTTTGACCTTTGATATGCCTCGTCATCAAAGGGATCCAATTCCCTTGGCACCTTTACATAGGCATAATCGGTATCCACAATGTTACCGGTGCGCAGCAACGGCTTGATGCCCATGTAATTGCTGTCTTTATTGTATTTTTTGTTGTATCGAATCACTCTTCCCTTTTGTTTTGATAAAAAGTTTACGCCAAAAAGAGCTCCGGCGGATACGCCGATGACGCCGTCAAAGGTTCTGCCCTCTTCCAGAAATACGTCCAAAACTCCTGCGGTATACATGCCCCGCATAGCGCCTCCCTCTAACACTAATGCTGTTTTCATCTTACTCTTCCTTTTTCATCCATTGTTTTACCATGGCAATTTCATCTTTATAACCGGCATCATCATTTGGGGTTTCCAGGATAAAAGGTCTTCCCTGAAGCATAGGATGTTGTACCACCCTCATCAGCGCCTCTTTTCCAATGCAGCCAAGCCCCAGCTTCTCGTGTCTGTCTTTGGCTGCTCCCATAGGATTTTTGCTGTCGTTAAGATGAAGTGCCTTCAATCGATCAATCCCTATAATTCTATCAAACTCCTCCAGGACCTTGTCAAGACTTGTTACAATATCGTATCCTGCCTCCCACACATGGCAGGTATCCAGGCATACCCCCAATTTTTCCTTGCAGGTGACCCCATCCATAATTCCTTTTAGCTCAGTGAAATTGCGTCCCACTTCACTGCCCTTTCCCGCCATGGTTTCCAGTAACACTGTGGTGGTCATTTCCGGATACAGCACCTGATTCAGGGCATCCACAATCATATCCCTTCCGGCTTCGTACCCCTGCTTTAAATGACTTCCCGGATGAAAGTTGAAAAACTGTCCCGGTAAAAGCTCCATTTTCTCAAGATCTTCTTTTAACATTTGAAGGCCAAATTCTCTTACGTCCTCTTTGGCCGAGCAAAGATTCATGGTGTATGGGGCGTGGGCCACCAGTGGACCGAATTTCTTTTCTTCCAAAAATTTCTGTAGCTTCTTCACATCTTCTGTGTCCACAGCAGTGCTTTTACCGCCTCTTGGATTTCTGGTAAAAAAAGCAAAGGTGGTTCCACCCAGCTTTTCCTCCATAAGTCCCATGGCTTCATAACCTTTACTTATGGACACGTGGTTTCCTATATAAATCATGGTTATTCCTTCCTATAATACAAAACAGCAATCGGCGAAGGCCAACTGCTGTTTTTACTTTATACATTCTTACGAAATACCGCTTGGTATCTTGTATTCGTTAATATCAAACTTGGCTTCATAGGCCAGATACAAGCGCTTGTACTCTTCCGCATTGAGTTGTTTGTAATTCTGCAGGTAATTGTGTGTGCTGAAGTCCGAGCCTTCTGTCTCAAGCATGGCCACCGCAATGTTGGAACAGTGCGCCGCAATTCTTTCATAATCCGTTAAAAGGTTATTGAAGGCAAAACTCTGTTTCATATCACACACGCCGGTACGAAGTCGATCGATATGTCTTGACTTCAACTCGTTACACATGTCATGAATCAATTTACGAAGTGGCTCCACTCGCATAGCCGCTTCCATGTCATCCTCGCAAAATGCGTCAATGGTCATATTTAAAATTTCAAAGACCGCTTCCTTCAGCTGATTCATTTCAAACTGCGCCTCATCGGAAAAGGCCAGTTTCTTTTCCTTTAATTCCAGGGCCGCAGACGAAATATTCACTGCGTGGTCTCCAAGTCGCTCAAAATCTCCAATGGTATGTAAAAATACACCGGTGAGCTTACTTTGCTGCGGATTCATTTCTCTACTGGTCATCTTCATCAAATAGGTACCAAGCTTATCTTCGTACTTATCCACCAAAGACTCTTTTTCGTTTACTTTATTTAACTTCTCATCGCTGAATTCATCCAATAAGGAGATGGCTCTGAAAATATTCTTTCTGGCTGTCTTGGCCATACCGTTAATAGCGGTGTGACACTGGGTGATTGCCAAATCCGGGTAAGCAAGGAATCGTTCCTCGAGAAGATCGAAGTCTGCCTGCTCCTGGATTTCTTCTTCTGTATCCTTCACCAGTTTAAATACCAACTTCTCGATGAATTTAATAAACGGAAACAGGATTAACACTGTGGCAGTTCGGAATACTGTGTTTAAAATGGCCACCGCAATAGGCGACATGGTCATATCCATAAAACTGAAATGTACCACCGCATTTACAGAATAAAATGCAATGGACCAGAATATCATTCCAAATAAGTCGTTTAACAGATAAATCAACGCTGTTCTCTTACCGTTCTTATTGGTTCCAACCGCGGATAAAAGTACCGGGCATGCAGCACCGACACCAATACCCAAGGTAATTGGAAATGCCGTTGCAAAATTAATGGCTCCGGTTACGGATAAGGCCTGCAAAATACCTACAGAGGCAGATGCACTTTGAATAATGGCGGTGAATACAATACCTACCAAAATACCCATGGCCGGATTGGAAAACATAGTCAATAAACGTATGAAATGCGGATTCTCCTTCAGCGGTGAAACCGCTCCACTCATGCTCTGCATTCCTGTCATCAGGATGGCAAAACCAAGCATAATATCTCCGGTATTTTTATAGACGGTTTTCTTGGCTCCCATCTTAAAAATAATACCGATGATGGCCACAATGGCGGAAATGGTTGCAGTGGATAAAATCTGGGCAACTCCCTCCGATCCGTCAATGTAAGACAAACATAACACCCAGCCGGTAATACTGGTACCAATGTTGGCTCCCATAATAATACCGATGGCCTGGGCCACTTTCATCATTCCGGAGTTAACAAAACCAACCACCATAACCGTGGTTGCTGATGAAGACTGAATAATTGATGTAACAGCCGCCCCTAAAAGCACGCCTTTTAACGGAGAACTGGTCAATTTATACAGAATAAGTTCCAATTTCGCCCCGGCGGCTTTCTTTAAACCGTCGCCCATCAGTGACATACCAAAAAGGAACAATGCCACACCGGATAAAAGCGATAATACTGATGTTATTCCCATATGCTCTTTACACTCTTTCTACTGATAATTCATATTCTCGGCACTTTTTTGTGCCATACTTACTATATTATTTTTTGGTGACCCTACTTTCACCATTAGCATTATATAATGATTGTCATATTGACACAAGAAAAAAAATGATTTTTAATGAAGATAGGTGATTTTACCTATACTTAGGAGGTTCAAATTGAATTTTTCTAATATATATTACCCACGAAAAAAGAATAATTTCTTATTATTAATTCTAGCAGCATGTCTTTTGCTGTCCACCATACTTTACTCTGCCTCTATGTCTGCAGATGCGGCCATTGCTGCAGTAGGACACCGTAACACCAGAACGGTCAAAGTGGCCTGGTACAATCTTGACGGTATGCAGGAAGGCGAGAGTGACAACACCCTATCCGGATACAACTATGAATATTTGGAAACTTTATCTTTATACACCGGTTGGAAGTATGAATACGTATACGGCAACTGGACCACTTTAGAAAAAAAATTTCAGGACGGTGAAATCGATATCATGGGCTTCCGTGAGAAAACCCCTGAAAACCAGGAAAAATTCCTTTTTCCAAACTACAGCAGCGGTCTTTGCTCCTATAGTATTATTGCCAATCCGGACAACGATGAATTTGAGGTCAATGACCATAAGGCCATGGACAAAAAGAAAATCGTTCTGAACCATACCAGTATCACCAAACTTTTACTCACTAATTTCAAAGAGGATAATAACATCGATCTGGATGTGGTTTACGCAGACAACTCCAAGGAAGAACTGGAACTTTTGGAAAAAGGCGAAGTGGATCTTGCACTGGTAAGCGATTTTGCTTCCCTACGTAACTACAAGATTCTTTATCAGTTTGCCAAGGAACCGTTTTATTTTGCAGTCACCCCGTCCCGCACTGATATTTTAACCGAATTAAACGAAGGTCTCAGCACCCTTCTATCCGAAGATTATAACTTTAATGAACGTTTAAACGAAAAATACTTTTCCAATGCCACTTACACGGATTTCATTTCTTTTTCCTCCAGTGAAAAGGAATTTATCCGAAAATCAAAACCAATTCAAGTGGCTGTTGCAAAAGGTTACTATCCTCTTGCCTACACCGATGATATTACCGGTAAATCTGCCGGTTTTATATACGACTACCTGGACTTAATGTCTGAGCGCTGCGGCCTCACCTTTGAGGTAAAAGAATACGACACTTACGCCGATGCCCTATGGGCGGTGCAGCTTGGAAGAGCCGATATTACATTGCAGATTCCGGATGATTTTACCTATTCACACCATAAGCAACTGGATATGACCCAGTCCTACCTGTCTTTACAAAACGGACTTTTATGCAAGAAAAACAGTAACATTAAAACTATTGCAGTGGAGACGAACCGAAATATCTCTACTTCTCTGAAAAATAATGCGGATTATCACTTCTACTATTGTGACAATTTGTCTTCCTGTATAAAAGCCATTGAAAATGGCAAGGCCGATGCGGTTTTAA
Organism: Lachnospiraceae bacterium; assembly: GCA_024680055.1. GTDB lineage: Bacteria > Bacillota > Clostridia > Lachnospirales > Lachnospiraceae > XBB1006. The sequence continues at coordinate 16,908 of JAILCP010000099.1, forward strand.
TCAACTTCTACTCCTATCAGCAGATTGTTTCCGAGCATAAGGACGAGGAGTTTATCTTCCAACCGTACACCGATGGTTACACCGATTATTGTATTGGTATTACCGGCCATGCCGATGTTTGCTTATACTATGTGTTAATGAAAACCATCAGCAATATTCAACCATCCGATACCCAGCTGCTGCTTTCCAGCATTGCCTCCACTTATCAGACAAGACAAAGCTTTTCAGCCTGGGCCAAGGAAAACCGATACGCCATTTTACTGGTGATTGTTATTGTAATCGGTTTGATTTTATTTATTATCGCCTTTTTCGAAATGCGTATGAGTAGGCTTCAACGCATTTCCAACAATACATTGGCGGAAAAGAACAACGAATTGCAGCTGGCCAACGCTGCCAAATCCGACTTTCTTGCCCGCACATCCCATGACCTTAGAACGCCGATGAATGCCATTATGGGCCTGACCGCCCTTGCCATGGATGAGCCTAATCCTAACGAAAAGGACTTTTACCTCGGACAGATTTCCACATCCAGTGAGTTTTTACTTGGACTGATCAACGACGTTTTAGACATGGAAAAAATTGACAGCGGTTCCATCGAGCTGAAACCGGAGCCTTATCCGTTCCAGGATTTTGCTCAGATGATTAAAACCATGATTAGCCCACTTTGCAAAGGAAAGAATCTGGAATTCATTTTTGAATCCGGCGGATTTGACGAAACTCTGATTGTGGATCACACACGTTTTAACCAGATTTTCTTTAACCTGCTTTCCAATTCGGTAAAATTCACGCCACCTTTTGGTACTGTGACTTTTGCCATTACACAGCAGCGTACCGAAGGTTCCATTGCAATTTTGGACTTTATGATTGCAGACACCGGTATCGGTATGAGCAAAGAATTCCAGGATCACATGTTTGAACCTTTTACCCAGGAAAACCGTACCGACGACTCCAAAATGGGCGGCACCGGACTTGGTCTTTCCATTGTGAAAAAAATGGTGGATTTAATGGGTGGTACCATGACGGTGGAGAGTAATTTAAACGAAGGTTCCATTTTCCTCATCAGCCTTACCCTGCCGATTACCAGGGATAAAAAGGAGGCCACCGGCTTAATCGATCCGATTGCCTTAGATGACTTTTTAAAGGATAAGGAAATTTTACTGGTTGACGACCAACCTTTGAATCTGGAAGTGGCTAAAAAGATTTTGGAGAAAAAACACATGAAGGTCACCATTGCCACCAACGGCAAAAATGCCGCAGACATTTTCTCCCTGTCGGATGTAGGCCATTTTGATGCCATTCTTATGGACATTCGAATGCCGGTAATGAACGGACTGGAGTCCACCATGGCCATCCGCGCCATGACAAGAGATGACGCCAGCACCATTCCGATCCTTGCCATGACCGCCAACACCTTTGACGAAGACAAGGAAAAAAGTAAAAAGGCCGGCATGAACGCCCACCTTGGAAAGCCTATTATTCCAAAAGAATTATTCGAGGCCCTGTATCGACAGATTAAGGCCCGGGAAGATAAATAGAGAAGTTAAAACCTAGGGGAGATATTTTTATGACAGAACGACTTAGAAGACAGCTGGATTTTATTTTAACCATTGACAAGGAAAAAAATATCCTTCGCCAAACCCACCTATCCGGCCACGGTAGAAGGGAAAACGATGCGGAACACGCCTGGCATATGGCCATTATGGCTTACTTGCTTTCGGAGTATTCCAATGAAGAAATTGACGTGGCCAAAGTTATGCTTATGTGCTTAATTCACGACATTGTAGAAATTGACGCAGGGGACACCTACGCCTACGATGAAGTGAATAAAGCTACCCAGAAGGAAAGAGAAGACAAGGCAAAGGAGCACCTTTACTCCATTTTGCCGGATGATCAGAAGCAAACCCTGATTTCACTTTTTGATGAATTTGAGGCATTTGAAAGTGCAGAATCCAAATTTGCCCACGCCATGGATAACTTGCAGCCCTTGCTTTTAAATGACAGCAATGACGGCTCAGACTGGACAAGTCACGAAGTAACTGCCTCTCAGGTTTACGGGCGCCAATCCAAAACAGCCCTGGGCTCTGAATCGCTTTTCGAAATTACAGATGAAATTCTGAAAGAACATATAGAAAAAGGACATATTAAGGAGTAAGAAAACATCATGGATAAAAAAGACTTGATTGCCATTTCTGCAGGTAAAACACCTGCTCCTCTAGTTTTGAAAAACGCTTCGGTTATCAATGTCTTCTCTGAGGAAGTTATTAAGAGTGACATTGCCATTGCAGAGGGTTTTATTGTTGGTATCGGACAATATCAAGGGGACAATGAAATTGATTTAGCGGGAAAATATGTATGCCCAGGCTTTATTGACGGACATATGCACTTAGAATCTTCCCTGCTTCGTCCCGATGAATTTGAAAAAGCGGTTTTACCGCGGGGTACCACTGCCGTTGTGGCAGATCCCCACGAAATCGCCAATGTTTCCGGTACCACCGGAATCGATTACATGAGAGCTGTTACGAAACAGCTGTCCATGCATACGTTTTTTACCTTGCCATCCTGTGTTCCATCCGGTCCTTTAGACGAACCGGGGGCTACCTTGAAGGCAATGGATTTGAAACCATACTATCGAAAAAACAATGTGGTGGGTCTTGCGGAGGTTATGGACGCTCCCGGTGTGATTTCCTGTGACAGCGACTTGCTTCAGAAAATAGCAGATGCCTACGAGGCCAACCGGCTGGTGGACGGCCATGCTCCGGGACTTTCCGGAAAAGAATTAAACGCTTATATCGCCTCCGGAATTTTATCCGATCATGAGTGTTCCACAAAGGAAGAAGCCATGGAACGCTTACGTCTTGGCCAATGGATTATGGTGCGGGAAGGTACTGCCGCCAAAAATTTGGAGGCCCTTCTTCCGGTATGCAAACCACCGTTTTACCACCGAGCCATGTTTGTCACCGACGATCGTCATCCTGAGGATTTAACCCATTTGGGTCACATAGATGCGGTAATTCGTAAGGCCATTTCCCACGGTGTGGACCCGATTCACGCCATTGTAATGGCCACCATCAATCCGGCATCTTATTTTCGGCTGCCACATCTTGGCGCTGTAGCTCCGGGATACAAGGCAGATCTTGTGGTTCTTTCCGATCTGATTAGCGTCGCCGTGGATGAGGTGTATGTGGATGGGGTAAAAGTCGCCAAAAAAGGCGTTATGATTCATCCTTCCACCTACGAAGTAACACCCCCTCCAAGCATTTTGCACTCCTTCCATATGAAACCGGTGCATCCTTGTGATTTCCGGCTTCCTCCTCTTGGTGACAAGGTGCGGGTTATTCAAATGCACCCTCACGAGCTTTTAACCTCAGAGGAGATTATGGATACCTCCACTGCACTTTCCAGTGACGAAGTTGCCAAAATCGCCGTTATTGAACGTCATCACCATTTGGACCACATAGGTCTTGGTCTGTTAAAAGGATATGGCCTGAAAAAAGGTGCTGTGGCCACCAGCGTTGCCCATGACACCCACAACCTGATTGTGGTGGGCCAAAATGATGATGATATGGCCATTGCCGCCAACCGAGCCCTTGAGATTCAAGGCGGCCTGATTCTTGTAAATGATGGAAAAGTTCTCTCCGAACTTCCCCTTACCATTGCCGGCCTTATGAGTCCCCTTCCTATGGAAGATGTGACAAAACGCCTTGTGACTCTAAAGGAACATGCCCTTTCCCTTGGTATTTCCGAGGACATTGATCCTTTTATGACACTGGCTTTTATGAGTTTACCTGTAATTCCGAAACTAAAAATCAACAGCAGAGGTCTAATCGATGTGGAGAAACAACAGATTGTAGATATCTCCATAGTATGATAGAATATGCGATGATTGATTTTTATCGCGAAAGGAGAACTCATGATTGAATTTTTAAAAGCCATTTTGTTTGGTGTTGTCGAGGGAATTACAGAATGGCTTCCGGTTAGCAGTACCGGACATATGATACTTTTAAACGAATTTGTAAAATTAGATGTTTCCGCCGAATTCTACAGCTTTTTCCAGGTTGTGATTCAGCTTGGTGCCATTCTTTCCGTTGTAATTTTATTCTGGTCAAAAATCTGGCCTTTCGGTAAAAAGAATAACAACGCACCACTTTCTGACCACGGCTTTGGTCAGTACATTAAAAAAGATATTTTTGTTTTATGGTTTCACATTATTTTTGCCTGCATCCCGGCAATCATCGTAGGTGTTTTACTGGATGACCTTTTTGAGGAGCTGTTTTACAACTATGTGACGGTTTCCATTATGTTGATTCTTGTGGGTATAGCCTTCATTGTTGTGGAAACCTTACTGAAAAACCGGAGACCTCGCATTAAACGACCTTCTCAGATCAACTATCAGTTGGCCTTTATCATTGGTCTTTATCAGGTGATTGCCGCTATTTTTCCGGGTACCTCCCGTTCCGGTGCCATTATTGTAGGTGCCTTAACTCTTGGTATCGCCAGAACGGCTGCGGCGGAATTCGCTTTTTATCTGGCAATCCCGGTGATGTTTGGAGCCAGCCTTTTAAAACTGGTAAAATTCGGCTTCCATTTTACCGGACACGAAGTTGCCATTCTTGCCACCGGTTGTGTTGTGGCCTTTGTGGTTTCTCTGTTTGTCATTAAATTCTTAATGGGATACATTCGCAAACACGACTTTAAAGTTTTTGGCTACTACCGCATTGTACTTGGAGTGGTAGTTTTGGCCTTTGGTTTTCTAGGTTTGATTTAAATCAATGAAACCCTTTTAAACCCATGTTAATATGTTTTTGATTGAAATAATCGCTTGGCTTTCCTTGCGATTATTTTTTTCGGTCAGATTGATATATAGGAGAAAAATTATAATGAACACACTGATTCGAAAATCCCTTGGGGCGGCGATTTTAATTTCCCTTGGTTCCTATGGTATTTTGGTGGTGGAAAATCCTTATGTTTCCGCTATGCTTTTTACCCTGGGACTTCTTACTATTTGTAAGTTGAAGTTAAACCTTTTTACGGGAAAATGTGGTTTCATTCTTGAAAATCACAAGTGGAAAGATCTTTTCATCATCCTTCTATGTAATTTAATCGGGGGTTACGCACTGGGATATGTATACGGTTTTATGTCGGAAGATGCTGTTGGCGCAGCCCTTCTAAAAGTACAGTCCTGGGAAATTTCCGGCGGCTATTTTATCCGGGCAATGCTTTGCGGCGTGATTATGTTCATCGCTGTGAAACTTTACAACGAAGGTACTTCCCTTGGTATCTTTATTGGAATTCCAATGTTTATTTTATGCGGATTCCAGCACTGCATTGCCAACGTGATCTACATGGGTGTGGCCAAAACCTTTCACCCGGCACTTTTTATTGCCATCATCGGCAATCTGCTTGGTTCTCTTTTTATGTGGTATTTTATTCCCCAAAAAGAGAGCTAAGCTCTTTTTTTATCCTAAAACGGGTTTTCTTGTGTTAGCCCCGTTTTTATGGTAGAATTACAAAGATTCAATAGTAGGAGGATTGGATTTTCGAAAAGTTAAAAACTTTAGCGCCATGCACCTTTTAAGGTTAACGAGGTTTCCGGATTATCGAATATTCGGCGGATGTCCGGACGCGGAAAAGGCCGCGCACCATGAGAGGAAAACCGTTGGCAACAACGTAACAAAGGCTCATGGACCTTTTGAAACTTGACAAACAGATTTTTGATATATAAGGAGATTAATAATTATGTGTGGAATTATTGGATACACCGGTTCTCTTGGTGCCAGTGACATCATTTTAGATGGCCTCACCAGAATGGAGTACCGTGGTTATGACAGCGCCGGCATGGCATATACAACACCAAGCGGTAAAATTGCCCTTCGCAAAACCGTTGGAAAGGTAAAAGATCTTCGTGCAATCTGCGACGATGATGAATCCACTTGCGGTATCGGTCACACCAGATGGGCTACCCACGGTGGAGTTACCAATGCCAATGCGCACCCACATAAGGTTGGCAACGTTGCTTTGATTCACAATGGTATTATCGAAAATTACCATGAAATCGTAAAAGAATACAACCTCTCTTCCGACCTGGTTTCCGAAACCGATTCGGAAGTGGTTGCTGCTTTGATCAACAAATTATACGACGGCGATCCAACCAAAACCATTAAAAAAGTGCTTTCCATTATCCAAGGCTCTTTTGCCCTGGGAATTCTCTTTGGAGATCGCCCGGGAAGCATTTACTGTGTAAGAAATGTAAGCCCGATGCTGGGTACCCACTGCAAAGACGGTTCTTTTATCGCTTCGGACTTAACTGCTTTTATTCAGTTCACCAAACGCTATTTCATCATTCCGGAATACACCATTGTCACTGTTCGTAAAGACGGCATTCTTATGGAAGATTTGGATGGAAACAACGTGGAACCGGAATACCTGGAAGTGAACTGGGATGTCAGCGCTGCTGAAAAAGACGGATACGACCATTTTATGTTAAAAGAAATCCACGAGCAGCCACAGTCCATTATCAGAACCATCACTCCAAGAATTAAAGATGGTCTTCCTGATTTTTCCGATGAGGGCATTGATGATGACTTTTTCAAAAATGTCAGCGACATTACCATCATTGCCTGCGGTACTGCTATGCACGCCGGCATTATCGGACGCACTTTAATTCAGAAATACTTAAAAATACCGGTAACTGTTACTATTGCTTCTGAGTTCCGTTACGAACAACCGATTCTTAACGAAAACTCTCTTGTGATCACAGTTTCTCAGTCCGGTGAAACCATTGATACCTTGGCGGCTCTTCGCCTTGCCAAGGAATATACAAACAAAACCTTATCTCTTGTAAATGTGAAAGGTTCTTCCATCGCAAGAGAAAGCAACTACGTTCTCTACACCCACGCAGGTCCTGAGATTGCAGTTGCCAGCACCAAAGCTTACACCGTTCAGGCTTCCATGTTCTATTTATTAACAGCCAAGCTTGGACTTGTTCAAAACAAAATGTCAGTAGACGATGCAAAAGCTTTTATCAAAAACTTAGAAGCAGTTCCTTCCATGATGGAAAACATGCTGTCTCTTGACACTCACATTAAAGAACTTACAAAGCGTATGCAGCAGTCCAACAATGCCTTCTTTATCGGCCGTGGCCTGGACTACTCCCTCTCCATGGAAGGCGCTTTGAAATTAAAGGAAATTTCTTACATTCATGCGGAAGCTTATGCAGCCGGCGAATTGAAACACGGCACCATTGCCCTCATCACCGAAGGCATTCCTGTCATCGCCATTGCTTCTCAGCAGCATGTTTACAGCAAAGTAATTTCCAACATTCGCGAGGTAAAAGCCCGCGGTGCTTATGTAATTCTCATCAGCAAAGATGAAAACATCACAGACAATTCCATCTGTGACGCACACCTTCGTCTTCCTGATGTGGATGATGATTTCACAATGTTTGAATCCATCGTCATCCTTCAGATGATTGCCTACTACACCGCTGTTGGCAAAGGCTTCAATCCAGACCAGCCAAGAAACCTTGCAAAATCAGTTACAGTAGAATAAATGATTTTAGCTGCCGCAATTGCGGCAGCTATTTTTTTTCTCTCAGGTGGCTGGGGTTGTTTGTTTCCCCGGTTTTCTTCCTTTCCACAGCCACCTTTTTTGTTCTTTTCCTTTCCCAGGTGGCTGGGACTCCTTATTTCCCCTTATTTCCCTTCATTTCTTCTTCTCCCTAGCCACCTTTTCTTAACTTTTTCTTTCTCAGGTGGCTGGAACTCCTTATTTCCCTTCATTTCTTCTTCTCCCTAGCCACCTTTTTTGTTCTTTTCCTTTCTCAGGTGGCTGGGACTCCTTATTTCCCTTCATTTTTTCTTCTCCACGGCCACCTTTTCTTAACTTTTTCTTTCCCAGGTGGCTGCTATACTTATCTTTCCTCCCTAATAAAAAAATCTCAGCCACCCGGAGCTCTCTATTTTTCTCTCAGGTGGCTGACATCTTTTATTTTTAAATTATCATGCACTAATTAGTTCTTATGGTACAATCTTTCTTCCTCTTCATACTTCGGTTCGCAGGTTACCTGAATTCCAAGTTTGCTTAATGTAGAGCTATCCACAGATGAGAGAATAACGGTACAATGCATATTGGCTCCCTGTAATTGTGGAAGCATCTTTAATGCTTTTGCAGCATTTTCGTCGGTTGCTGCTGAAATGGATAACGCAGTTAAGATTTCATCTGTGTGAAGTCTTGGGTTGATGCTTCCAAGGTATTCTGTCTTTAAGGTCTGGATTGGAGCAATGGCTTCTGCTGCCACCAGATCTGTGTCATCATCAATTTCTGCTACTGACTTCAATGCATTTAAAAGCATTGCTGCAGAAGGTCCAAGGAGATCTCCTGTTTTTCCGGTGATGATTCTTCCGTCAGCCAGCTCAATGGCAGCTGCAGGATGACCGGTTTCCTTTTCTTTATTTAAGGCAGCCTGGATAACACTGCAGTCGGTGGCTGCAATTCCGGCCTGATTCATTAAAAGCTCTAACTTATAGATGTCATCCTTGGACTCTCCATGGATTTTCTTGTCTACAAGAGCCTTGTAGTAACGGCGAACGATTTCAAAACAGGATGCTTCTCTACATATTTCATCATCCACAATGCAGTTACCTGCCATGTTTACACCCATGTCTGTCGGAGATTTGTACATACTTTCTCCGGAAATCATTTCAAATGTGGACTTCAAAACAGGGAAGATTTCCACGTCGCGATTGTAGTTTACGGTGGTTTCACCGTAGGCCTCAAGATGGAACGGGTCAATCATATTAACATCGTTCAAATCTGCTGTGGCTGCCTCGTAAGCCAGGTTCACTGCGTGTTTGAGCGGAATATTCCAAATCGGGAAGGTCTCGAATTTGGCATATCCTGCTTTGATTCCCCTTTTGTTTTCATGATACAACTGGGATAAGCAAGTGGCCATTTTTCCGCTTCCCGGGCCCGGTGCCGTAATTACAACAAGTGGTCTCTCTGTTTCAATATAATCATTCTTTCCGTAGCCTTCGTCGCTTACGATGCGGGATACATCGTTTGGATATCCCGGAATTCTATAGTGTCTGTAGGATTTAATGCCAAGGTCAGCAAGCTTTTTTTCGAATAAAACAGCTGCCGGCTGAGCCTGGTACATGGTGAGGCATACGCTGCCTACATATAATCCTTTGGACTGGAAGGCATCGATTAAACGAAGCACGTCCAGATCGTAGGTGATACCATAATCGCCTCGCTGCTTTCCGCTTTCAATGTCTTCTGCGCTGACTACAATTACGATTTCAGCCTGGTCTTTTAACTGAAGTAACATTTGAAGTTTAGAGTCCGGCATGAAACCCGGCAAGACTCTGGATGCGTGATAGTCATCAAACAGCTTACCTCCAAATTCCAAATAAAGCTTGTTATCAAACTTTTCTATTCTTTCTCGAATGTGTTGGGATTGCATCTTTAAATATTTTTCATTGTCAAAACCGACTTTCTTATTCATGGTTATTCTCCTTGATCAATTATTTGTCTTTATTTCACTATGCAGCATCTGAAGGGATTTTGGCTCAGAATCCTTGTGTGTAAGAAGGTACTCGATACCGGAAATGGTGGCCTTGGCTGCTGCAATTGTTGTCATATATGGTGTTTTGGTTTTGATGGCAGCTTTTCGCAGATAGCTGTCATCGTGAATGCTGTCTTTTCCAACCGGAGAATTGACAATCAAATCAATTTCACCGTTGGTGATGGCATCCAGGACATTTGGTCGTCCTTCGTATAATTTTTTAATTTTCTCGGCTTCAATTCCTGCTTCCCTAATTAAGTCGCAGGTGGTTCCGGTGGCAATAATGTCAAAACCTGCTGCCTTAAAACGTTTTGCCACATCCACAATTTCTGCCTTGTCTTTTCTGTTTACGGATAAAAGCACTTTTCCTTTCAACGGAAGTCTGGTTCTTACGGCCTCCTGTGCCTTGTAAAAGGCTTCGCCATAGTACGGAGAAAGTCCCAAAACTTCACCGGTGGATCTCATTTCAGGTCCTAAAACAGGGTCTACTTCCGGGAACATATTGAATGGGAAGGCAGCCTCTTTTACACCGTAATAAGGAATTTCATGCTCTTCCAGGGTTTCCACCGGAGATGGTCTGCCGGTTAACTCCCCTGTAATAATGTCCGTTGCCAAAGGTACCATTCGTATGTTACATACTTTTGATACAAGTGGTACAGTTCGTGATGCCCTTGGATTGGCTTCCAGAACATATACCTTGCCCTTTTCAATGGCATACTGCATGTTCATTAAACCTTTTACATGCATTTCCTCCGCAATTTTTCTGGTGTATTCTTTGATGGTTTTCAGATTTTCGTCTGTAATATGTACCGATGGAATAATACATGCGGAATCTCCGGAATGAACTCCTGCAAGTTCCACGTGTTCCATAACCGCAGGTACAAAGGCTCTCTTTCCATCACTGATGGCATCTGCCTCGCACTCTAAAGCGTTATTTAAGAATCGGTCAATCAAAATCGGTCGATCCGGTGTTACCCCCACTGCCGCATTCATGTAGCTTTCCATGGACTCATCATCATACACCACTTCCATGCCGCGTCCTCCAAGTACATAAGATGGACGCACCATAACAGGATATCCGATTTTGCCGGCAATTTCAATTGCTTCTTTTACATTGGTGGCCATACCGGATTCCGGCATTGGAATCTCAAGTTTATCCATCATCGCCCTAAAAAGGTCACGATCCTCTGCCAGGTCTATGACTGCCGGAGAGGTTCCAAGGATTTTCACGCCGTTTTTCTCAAGGTCTGCTGCCAGATTCAATGGTGTCTGACCGCCAAACTGGGCAATGACACCCAAAGGTTTTTCCTTTTCATAGATGCTAAGCACATCTTCCATGGTCAGCGGTTCAAAATATAATTTATCGGACGTATCGTAGTCTGTGGATACGGTTTCCGGATTGCAGTTTACAATAATGGTTTCAAAACCTAATTTCTTCAAGGCAAGAGATGCGTGAACACAACAATAGTCAAATTCAATTCCCTGACCGATTCGATTCGGTCCGCCGCCAAGAATCATAATCTTCTTATTGGAAGACACTTCGTCCTGATCCGGTGCGTTGTAAGTAGAATAATAATAGGCACTGTCTTTGGTTCCGGAAACATGAACGCCCTGCCATGCTTCTTTTACCCCAAGGGAAAGCCGCTTATTTCTCACTTCATCCTCGGTTACATTTAAGATTTCACTTAAGTATTTATCGGAAAAACCATCTTTCTTGGCCTTGATTAAGTCCTCATCCGCCGGAAGGTGACCTTTACTTTCTTCAAGGTGAAGTTCTTCCTCCACCAGGTCCTTCATTTCACGGATAAAATATTCTTTTACCTTTGTGATGTCGTAGATTTCTTCCACGGTGGCTCCTTTTTTCAGAGCCTCGTACATTTCAAAATGGCGCTCGGAGGACGGTGTGTTTAAACGTAATAAAAGCTCCTCTTTGGTAAGCTTTTCCAGCTTTTCCACATGTCCCAGTCCATAACGGCCTTTTTCCAGACTTCGAATGGCTTTCTGGAAGGCTTCTTTATAGTTCTTTCCAATACTCATGACTTCGCCCACAGCCCTCATCTGGGTGCCAAGCTTATCCTGTACTCCCTTGAACTTTTCAAATGCCCAGCGGGCAAATTTAATTACCACATATTCCCCATCCGGATAGTACTTATCTAATGTTTTGTACTTTCCACACGGAATATCTTTTAAGGTAAGACCGCAAGCCAGCATAGCCGAAACCAAAGCAATCGGAAATCCTGTCGCCTTGGATGCAAGGGCCGAAGACCTGGAGGTTCGCGGATTGATTTCGATAACCACAATTCGGTCGGATACCGGGTCATGGGCAAACTGCACATTGGTTCCGCCCACTACCTGAACCTTATCCACAATCTTGTAGGCCTGTTCCTGCAAACGGTCCTGCACTTCCTGTGAAATGGTAAGCATTGGAGCGGAGCAAAAAGAATCTCCCGTATGTACTCCAAGGGGATCGATGTTTTCAATAAAGCACACCGTAATCATGTTGCCTTCACTGTCTCTTACCACCTCAAGTTCCAGTTCCTCCCATCCTAAAATGGATTCCTCCACCAGAACTTCTCCTACCAAAGAAGCCTGCAAGCCCCTTTCGCATACCACTTTCAATTCTTCTTTGTTGTATACCAGGCCGCCACCGGCTCCGCCCATGGTATAGGCCGGGCGAAGTACCACCGGATAATTCAGTCTGCCTGCAATTTCCAGGGCCTGATCTACGCTATAGGCCACTTCACTTCTTGCCATCTCAATGCCGATGGAGTCCATGGTCTTTTTAAATTCTACGCGGTCTTCCCCACGCTCAATGGCATCCACCTGTACACCGATGACCTTTACATTGTATTTATCAAGGACGCCTGCCTTATTCAACTCTGCACATAAATTCAAACCGGACTGCCCGCCTAAGTTGGGTAAAAGTGCATCCGGTCGCTCTTTTGCAATAATCTGCTCAAGACGTTCTACGTTCAACGGCTCAATATATGTAATATCCGCTGTCTCAGGATCTGTCATAATGGTTGCGGGATTGGAATTCACAAGCACAATCTCATATCCCAATTTCTTTAACGCTTTACATGCCTGAGTTCCTGAATAATCGAACTCGCATGCCTGACCAATCACAATTGGTCCGGAACCTATAATCAAAACTTTGTTTATATCTGTTCTCTTTGGCATACTTACCTCCTTTGATTTGCAATTTTCTACTGAATATTATACCCAAATCTGAGGCAATAGGAAATAATTTCTTACTGAAATTTTCATCCTCCGTGATATAAAAAAAGTACCTACCCATCTACGGGTAAGTACCACATTTTTCTTTTAAAATCCGTGCATCCTGCTTTGAATTGCTTGACACATACGTTACCTTAACAGTTAGCTCAGTCCAGGCACCCTCACGGCACCCGAGAGGTCCGACTTAGTGCTGCTTTGTTCCCAACCTGACACGGTTCGTCGGTTCCCGTCGCGTAAGACCCAAACGTCATCACCACTTTTTAAGGGCAGCTTTGCATCGCCCAACCCGAGGCAGGATATCACCCCAGCTAAGCGTTCTGATCTAGGAGGCCGCTAACCCCCCGGCTGCACGGAAATTTTATAATCAATGCGCCATGCGCAATTGATGACATACGCTGATAGTATATCTTGTTTTGCCCTGCTTGTCAATTTCTCTTCTAGGCGCCCATGCGCTGTACTCTTCCTTTTACAATCAGTAAAATCAAAGAGAAAAAGCTGGCATAAAATAATGTAAGAATGGCGATTGCCAGATTCGGTCCCAGAACTTCCGGACTTCTCACATTGCCAAGGACAAAAACCACTCCGATCAAAGCAGCCAAAAGTCCTCCGCAAAACATTGTTTTTATGGCCATATTCATGGCATATTCATAGTTGTCCTTTTCTTCTTTTTTATATTTCTCAGGTTTTGCCAAAACCACAAAAGATTTGAAAAAGTAACCCATCTGACCACCTGCTCCAAGTACCAGTAATTCGATTCCCAAAACAATTAATAGGGATGGTACATCCAAAAACCATACAATGGAGCGCTGTCCCATTGAAAATATGCCGATAAAAACAATAAACAACGCCAACAATACACAGCCACACAAAGTGCTTACAAAATTTGATCTGGAATTCTTCCTGTTTTCTTCATTGGATTTCATTAAATTAACCATATGCTCTTCCGCCTTTCCACTGTAAATCTCAGCGGTAAGTCTCTCACCGGACAGAAGTTCATTGATATTAATGTCCAGCACACGGCATAGCTGCGGCATTATGGAAGTGTCCGGCATTCCCCGTCCTGTCTCCCATCTGGAAATTGCCTTGTCACTGGCTCCCAGCTGTTCTGCCAGCTGCCTCTGGGTGTAGCCCTTTTCTTTTCTTATTTCTGCTATAAATAATCCGATTTTCTTCTGATCCATAAGATCCTCCCACCTGTTTTTTGATAGGAAAAGCATAGCTTTTTCCGGGGTATTATGACACCCCGCTCCCTAAGAATCCTCTCTATGAATCGTAGAATTCTTCTTTTTTTCCCGTAATTCTCTAAAAAACCGGCTTAACATGGAAGAACATTCCTCTTCCAAAATACCTTTGGTTATTTTTACCTGATGATTGAACTGTTTCATATCCAAAAGGTTGATTACCGACCCGGCACTTCCTGCCTTGGCATTCATGCATCCGATAACCACCTCATCGATACGTGCCTGCACCAGGGCTCCGGCGCACATTTGGCACGGCTCTAAGGTCACATACATTGTACACCCCTCAAGACGCCAGTCCCCCAGCTTTTTGCTGGCCTTTTTTATGGCTGCCATCTCTGCATGAGCCAGTGTAAGTTTATCGGTATTTCTACGATTATATCCCCTGGCAATAATTTTATCGTCTTTTACAATAACACAGCCAATTGGCACCTCGTCTAATGCGTAGGCCTTTTTTGCCTGTTTTATGGCCGCTTTCATATATTTCTCTGCTTGTTCCATGTATTCTCCAACTATACTTTTTTCTTATTAATTGCTATACTGATTATATCATATTTTAAATGGGGAGAGATTATGCGAATTCATGGATTTTCAAAGACAACGTTGCTGGATTATCCCGGCCATGTAGCCTGCATGGTGTTCACCGGCGGGTGTAATTTTCGTTGTCCTTTTTGTCATAACGGAGATCTGGTTTTGCATCCTGATACTGCCCCAATGATCTCGGAAGAGGAATTTTTTACCTTCCTAAAGAAACGCCAAAATGTTTTAGACGGAGTATGCGTCACCGGAGGCGAACCCACCCTTTCACCGGACTTGGAAGATTTTATCCGAAAGATTCGCCAATTTGATCTTTTGGTAAAACTGGATACCAACGGCTACCGGCCACAGGTGCTGGAATCCCTTTTAAAGCAGCATCTTCTTGATTACGTGGCCATGGATATTAAAAATTCCAAAGAGAAATACCCTATGACCACCGGCATTCCCGGCCTTGACGTGTCCCCGGTGGATGCTTCCGTGCAGCTATTGCTTCGGTGTGATATTCCCTTTGAATTTCGCACCACTGTGGTAAAAGAGTTACATCATGTGGAAGATTTTACCTCCATCGGTGAATGGATCAAAGGAGCACCTGCTTATTTTTTGCAGTGTTATAAAGACAGTGAACAGGTGATTTCTCCGGGCTTTACCTCTCCGGATTTGCAAGACCTACAACTTATGAAAGATGCCGTGCTTCCTTTTGTACCGGGCACTGAGCTTAGAGGTATTGACCAATGATAATGCATGAAGATCGTTTCCGCAAATCTTATACCACAGAACGGCTGTCCCTTCGTGTTCTGGACGAAAGTCATTGCGATGATGTGCTGACCTTCCTAAATCGGGGAGCCAGTGTTTTTGACCAATACGAAAGTAACAAGGCATCGGACTTTTATACCCATTCCGTACAGCGAAAACTATTGAAAATTGAATATAATCTTGCCCTCCAGAAAAACGGCATCCGTTTTTGGATCTATCGCAAGGAAGACCCCGGTGAAATTATAGGAACCGTATCCTTTTCTTTCTATCGGGCCGCCCCTTTTAAGAGCATCATGATCGGCTACAAAATTTTACCGGACTACTGGCACCAAGGCTATGGCACAGAAGCGGTAAAAGCAGCTATCACCGTTGTCTCTTCAGTAATGAACGTCTCTAGGGTGGAGGCCTTTGTTTTACCTGATAACGTCCCTTCCCAAAACCTGCTTGCAAGGGTTGGTTTTCGCCTGGAAGGCACTGCTTACAACTGTCTGGAAGTGCAAGGCATTCGCCGCAATCATTTACAATATAGTTATACACTTTAATTTCTCATTTTTTCAGAGAAGTTTTTGTGAATTGGATTGCATTTTTTTGTCTAATGAAATATAGTTAACTTACAGATATGGTCCCAATGGTGGGACAACCTTTTATGGGAAAGGAGATAAAAGATTATGGCGAAATATGTATGTAGTGTATGTGGATATGTTCACGAAGGTGACGAGCCACCAGCAGAATGCCCAACATGTCACGTTGGACCGGAGAAATTTATCAAACAGGAAGAAGGAAAACGCGAATGGGCATGTGAACACGTAGTTGGTGTTGCAAAAGGTGCCCGTGAAGATATTATTGCTGACCTTCGCTCCAATTTTGAGGGAGAGTGTTCTGAAGTTGGTATGTACCTTGCAATGGCAAGAGTAGCTCACAGAGAAGGCTATCCTGAAGTTGGTATGTACTACGAGAAAGCTGCTTATGAAGAGGCTGAGCATGCAGCTAAATTTGCTGAATTATTAGGAGAGGTTGTTACCGATTCCACCAAGAAGAATTTGGAAATGCGTGTAGAAGCTGAATGCGGTGCTACCGCCGGTAAATTCGACCTTGCAAAACGTGCAAAGGCTCTTGACCTTGATGCAATCCATGACACCGTTCATGAAATGGCGAAGGACGAGGCAAGACACGGTAAAGCTTTTGAAGGTTTACTGAATCGCTATTTTAAGTAGATTTAACGCTTAAACAATTAAAAGGGCGTGTGAAAAAACGAAAGTTTTTTCATGCGTTCTTTTTTCATTTGTACAATTGGCATCGGAAGGGTGTTTGGGTGATTTATTGGCTGCTTTCGGTTGACTCCTTCTAGCAATTCCTCGATTGGAATCATCCGGTCAGATAACTGATAACTATTATTCATCCTCCTTGGGATTTCTCAACTCCTCCATAAATCCTGCCGTAATTATTCCTGCAGGCATGGCAACCACCGCAATTCCCACAAAGGAGGAGACCATGGTCAACGCCTGGCCCACCATGGTTACCGGATAAATGTCTCCGTACCCCACCGTTGTAAGAGATACAGTTGCCCAGTATACTGCATGAAAATAATCGCCAAAGGTGGCCGGTTCCACATTTAACCCGATTAATCCAACAATGAGTACATAAAGAACAGCCACACCAAAAACGGTGACAAGGGATTCCTTTTCTTTGTTAAATACTTTTGTAAAAAGTTGTATGCTGGGTGAATAACGGATTGCCTTAAACACGCGAAGTACGCGGAAAGTTTTTAGCAATCGGAAGATTTTTAATAGTCTCCAGGTTTTGCTTAACAAGGATAAAGACGGTAAAATGGATAACAAATCAATCAGCGCCATCGGCGTGACAGGGTAGATCGCAAATGATTTCAGCCCTCTGTTCAACTTAAAATCTGCTGTTACCAACCGTAATATATAATCAATAACAAAAATAATTACCGTAATTCCATCAATCCAGTAAAACACCGGGTACTGCTTTACCATAGCCAGTGGAATGATACTTGCAATAATGGTTAGTATCATAAAAAAATCATAGGCATCATGTACTTTATTGGTTTCGTCGTTTCCATCAATTACTTCATATAATTTCTTCCTCAAAATCGTTGCTCCTTCGTTTTATTCTTTTTCCAATTATATCATGAATAAAAAGAAAAAGAGTAGCAAACCGGGATTTGCTACTCTTGTCGTTATTTACTTTAACAATATTTATCTCGTTTAGATACCATCTGCCCACAAAGAGGCACAATATCATAGTACTCTGCCTGGTTCTCTTCAATGCAGGCTTTTGCCGCATCAATGACCTCAGGATCTAATACCAGGGATACACCACAGGATAACTCACCCTGAATGGCACGCGGTGCCGGGGCAATTCGGTTATCAATATGGTTGGCATCTAACAATTCATGTAAGGCCATTCCATGTTCGTAATTTCGAAATAGAATATAATAACGTTCCTTACTACTTTTCATTTAACATCTCCACAAATGCACCGATTCTGGTTCTTAACTGTTCTGCATCGGTATCTGCATAATCAGTTTCAAGGGTAAGTACCGGAATGCCTGCCTCTTTTAATGCACGAGATACACTGTATTTTTCTGTGTCATAGAGACAGCAGAACTTCAGGCTGCAATCAATAATACCATCTACCTGGTACTCTTTTGCAAGACGGATAATATCATCAATACGTCCGGTATTTGGTGTGAAGCAAGCACAGTTGGTCTTCATATAACGCTCAGAAAGAGCCATGAACTGCTCATCCAATGTGGTCTTTGTCTCATCAACCAGATTTTCGAAATATCTGGTTCCTGTACACATCTCTTCACATACAACCACTGCACCGCTGGTTTCAATAATATTATGCAACTTCCAGTTCGGAACTGCAAGAGGTGTTCCTGTAACTAAAATTCTCTTTGTTCCCTCAGAAACAACACTGACACCATCTTTGATTCTCTGCTCCAATTCATCTGCTAATTTGTTACACATCTGTGCACATCTTGCAGGATCATCAAAGAAGGAAATCTGTGTCATAAGAAGTGCGTCACGTCCGGAGATTGGCAGACATTTGCTCTTTCTTGCATCGTATACACGCTGCATAGCCTTTCTCTTTTCGTTAATTAATTTGATAGCATCGGAAAGCTTTTCAGGAGTTAATTTGTTTCCTGTGATTTCCTCTACTTTTGCTGCAAAATCTTTAATTTCATCTTTCCATTTTAAGATGTCCTTCTCGCGTTTCATCTGCGGTACGTCCATAACGTACATTGGAACATCTTCCCCTAAAATTTCATAAGCTTTCTTTTTACCATCGCAGGTTGTTTCTCCCACATAAACGTCTGCGATACGGAAAAATGGACATGTTTTACCAAGTCTTGCACCTACGGATGCTTTGATTAACGGGCAGGTATTTGCAGGAAGCACTGCTTCTCCATCCGGTACCCAGAACTGGGAACCGCCGCAAAGTCCGGTAACAATTCCGTTGGCTGCAACTACCACTTCATCCGGAACGTATACACAGAAGGTTCCGAATACTTTTCTTCCTTTTTTCTGTTCTTCAATTAACTCCGCAGGTCTGATTCCATGAACCTCTGAAATTACCATATCCCAGAAATCCATTGCCTTTGGTCTGTTTTCCTGTGTTAAAAACACATCTCCCACTGCTGTCGGAAGTACCTGGCACAAATTGTCATGCGCCTCCAGGTCCATTCCGATCTCTTCCCACATTTTCTCGTAATTAGACATCTTTTATCCTCCATAGAAAAATATTTATTCCTCCGCAAGCTCCTTAATTGCAGCAATTGCGGCATCAATCTCCTCTTCCTCATTGAACCAGGAAAAACTAAAGCGTACTGCCCCCTGTTCCGTGGTTTTCAATGCCTGGTGCATTCTTGGAGCACAGTGCGCTCCTGCACGAATCGCCATGTCATAATCTTCTGACAGCGCATCTGCCACCATAGCGGAATCATAATCTCTGATGTTTAAGGCAACTACTCCGGTGTGCTGTTTTGCGGTCATATCGCTGTACACTTTTACCCCTTCCACATCCTTGATTCCGTTATAAAATCGCATGGCCAAACGATTTTCTTTTTCTTCTATCTTATCTCTTCCCACTTCTTCAATATAATTCAATGCTGCGTATAAGCCTGCAATTCCGTGTCCGTTCAAGGTTCCTGCCTCAAGACGTGTCGGATAGTCCCTTGGCTGCTCTTTGTCATAGGAATGTACGCCGCTTCCGCCGCACTTAAATACTTCTACTTCCACACCTTCTCTGATGCACATTCCACCGGTACCCTGCGGTCCCATTAACCCTTTGTGTCCGGTAAAACATAAGATGTCAATGTTCATCTTTTCCATATCAATAGGTAAAACTCCTGCAGTCTGTGACGCATCCACGATAAAAAGTAATCCGTGCTTTTTACAAATGGCTCCCACGCCTTCGATATCAACCACGTTTCCTGTCAAATTCGATGCATGAGTACAAACAATTGCCTGAGTCTTTGGTGTAATCAAGGCTTCAAACTGCTCCGGTTTCACCACACCTTTTTCCCCTGCTTCCACAAAAGAAAGACTTACTCCTCTTTCTTTCTCCATTAGATACAATGGTCGTAAAACAGAGTTGTGCTCCATTTCCGTTGTGATTACGTGAGCACCTTCCTTAATGGTTCCACGAATGGCAATATTTAAGCTTTCTGTTGCATTCATGGTTAAAATCACATGATCTGCTCTATTGCAATGAAACATCTTTGCAAGTTTCTCCCTTGTGTGAAATACCACTCTGGATGCGGATAGTGATGTTCCATGAGCACCCCTTGAGGCATTTCCCATAGACTTCATTGCTTCACACACTGCGTCGATGACACATTGTGGTTTTACCTTTGTTGTTGCTGCATTATCAAAATACATTTCCATCCCCCTCTTATCCGCATTTTATTTTTTTTAACTGCTTCTTTTAGCATACTATTTAACCCACCAAATCGCAAGAATATCATTATGAATTCTAATCTTTTTATTAATACTGTTTATGTATTAAATTTTTTTGCATAAAAAAACCTTTGGCTTATTTCCAAAGGTTCTCTAACATACTTTTTCTATATAAGATAATTTTTTCTAATTCTCTTTAAGCAAAAATCCATTAAAAACAGTGCGGTTATCACTGCTGCAATGGCAATCACCGGCGTTGCAACCGGAAGATAAATATCGATGGCAAACACCATGGCCAAATAAATTAACGCCGCGGCCACACAGCTAATCATGGCCCAGGTCACCTCCGTTACATGTCGTACCATGAGACTTCCCGCATACATACTCAAAAGCCCTGCCATGCAGGTAGCTATATTGATCAAAGAAAATCCCCCTGCCAACACTATGGTAAAAACCACAATCCAAAAGGCCTTCTGTAAAATATCCACGAAAAACACATTCCGAAAATACTCCATTGCCCTTGGAGATGATTTGATATAATCAATACTTGCTTCCTCTTTGGTGCAAAGGCTTCCGATTCCGTAATAATCAAGCATCACTGCAGCTGCTACGTACAAAAAAGGCATCAACAGCTGTGTTAAAATCTGATAGCCCGCCACCAATCGCAATATGACCAGAATCATTGGCACAATCCATAAAGACAAATGCCTTATACTGGCCGGCAAAAATGTAAGATAGTTCTTAAATACTTTCATTTCTAGTTCTCCATATCCTTTAAATATCCGTTTTTCACAACTTTACCCTGTTCCAATAGAATCTCATAGTCGGTGATTTCTTCCATATCGGTTAAATATCCCGCCGTGTAGATTACGCTGTTTTGCCCGTTGCCTTCTTTGATATAATCCTTCAACAACGCTCGCAACACTTGTCGCATTCCACTGTCAAAGTGGGCCATTGGCTCATCCAGCAGCAAAAGTCTTGTATCCCTTGCCAAAACTGCGCTGAAAGCAATTTTTACCCGGTCTCCATCAGAGTAGTCCGCCAATTTTTTTGCAAAAAATGTTCTGGTGTCTTTGGTTACTTGTAGCTCATCGCACAGTTTATCAAATCGATTCCGTTTAAATGTGCGAAATAACATTTCACTGGCCTCTCCCACCTGTTGATAGGTCCAGTTTACAGGAAAGTAATGGGATAATTCCACATATCCTACCTGGTCCCTTAAAGGACAGGATTTATTCTCTCTTTCCATATCCGTATATTGGTCAAAAAATGTAATCTCCCCTTCATATCCAAGGCTAATCCCCGCAAGGGTTTTCAATAGCAGGGTTTTGCCGGCTCCGCTTTTTCCCGTGATTGCTGTAATACAGCCTCCCGGAATTTGCAACTGTGGAATATCCAGAGATATTTCATTGGTTTTTCTTTTCAAATTTGTGATTTTAATTGCCT
Source organism: Lachnospiraceae bacterium (assembly GCA_024680055.1). Classification (GTDB taxonomy): domain Bacteria; phylum Bacillota; class Clostridia; order Lachnospirales; family Lachnospiraceae; genus XBB1006. The sequence goes on from JAILCP010000099.1 coordinate 38,609, forward strand.
CTGCCATGGTTTTTCCTCCGTACTCCTTCTATTATATACATTTCAGGAAACGATTTAAAGTGAAAAGTCATCGGGGACAATATCCTCGATGACTTTTCCTTATATATCTCTTATCCACATAATTTGTCTCTATGCTTTTTCCTCCATCAAATGGCATGCCACCTTATGACCCGGTTTAATCTCCCGTAACTGTGGCATCTCATTAAAGCATCTCTCTGTTGCATACTGACATCTTCCTGCAAATCGACATGCATTCTTTGGATTGATCGGTGATGGAATTTCTCCCTTGATCGGTATTCTGGTGTTGGTC
>JAILCP010000025.1 GCA_024680055.1 Lachnospiraceae bacterium
CATAAGCACCGGATGACCGTTTTCGATTGTAACGTGAACCGTAACACTTCCCTGTTCTTTGTTATAACGAATGGCATTTTGTACCAGATTGTCAATCATTTCCCTGATTAGTGATTTGTCTGCATGAATTCCGGCAGATACCCCTTCACAGGTCAGGGAAATTTGTTTTTGAGATGCCATTGGCACCAGATCATTGACACATTCTGTGGCCACACGGTATAAGTCCACTGTTTCAAAATTTTCCTTCAGGTTTTTGTGGTCCAGCTCAGACAACTGAATAATATCGTTTACAAGAGAAAGCAGTCGATCTGCGTTGTGCTTGATTTGTTTCGCAATATGCGCTTCCGACTCCTCATCATAAAGATGATTTTCGATAATTTCAGCATAACCCGATATGGCGGTAATGGGTGTTTTGAGTTCGTGGGAAACGTTAGCGGTAAAATCCTGCCGGCTTCTGGCTGCTGCAAGAATGTTTTCGTGCTGGGTTCGGATTTTTTCAGCAAAAGGTTCCAACTCCTTGTATGCAGGCGTTCCCACCTCATCAAGGTTCTCCGCCATAATCTCAAGAGGTTTCATAAGCTGGCGGGTAAGGAAATGCCCGATAAAAACGCAGCCAAATAACACCAGGACCGCAATACCGCCAATTACCGGAAGAGCATTTATCAGCACGTTGGTAATGGTTCTTGCCTGAGTTGATACACGCAGCACCGTACCGTTATCAAGTAAAATGGCGTAATAAAAGGTATTCATATTCATGGTGTCCGAACGCCTTGTACACTCTCCTTCACCATTTTTAAATGCTTCCTTGATTTCAGGACGATCCATATGATTGGATAATCCACTGACTTTGGTATCATTGTCAAACAAAACTTTTCCGTCTTTGTTTATCCAGGTGATTCTTAATTTACCCGGCACCAGATGGTTCAGCTTTCTTGGTGTATCGTTTTCATAGGCCTGCTGGAACACTTCCGTTTCTTCCAAAAGGGCGGCATTTTGTTTCAAATCTTCCCGCACCTGCTTTTGAAAAAGACTGTAATACACCATGGTTGTTCCAATGGTTGTGGCAACAATCGCCACCAACGCGATAAAACCAAGGCGAAGATTTATTTTTTGCTTCATACTTCCTCACCACCGTCTTTTTTCATGGCATAACCCACACCACGAATGGTTTTTATTTGTTTTCCTGCTTCACCCAGTTTTTGACGAAGAGTTTTAATATGCATGTCCACGGTACGGCTTTCTCCTTCAAAATCCGTACCCCACACCTGACTCATAATGGCATCCCGTTTTAATACCAGTTCCTCGTTCATCATAAAATAACGAAGCAAATCATACTCCTTTAAGGTCAGTTCCACCTGCTCTTCACCGCTAAAGACCATATGTCTTTTATCATCAAGAACTATACTTCCAACCTTTAACTGTTCCTCTTTTTCATCTTCAATAGAACGGCGAAGCAGTGCTCTTACACGGGATAAAAGTTCCATCACGGAAAAAGGTTTTTTAATGTAATCATCCGCTCCGTCATCCAGTCCTTTTACCATGTCCATCTCCGCTGTCTTTGCTGTAATCATAATTACGGGCACCCGTTTGGTCTTTGGGTTTCCCCTCAGTTTTCTTACAATGGAATACCCGTCTTCGTCGGGAAGCATAATATCAAGTAAAATTAAATCCGGTACCACCGTCTCAAGTTTTTCATAGAACGTCGTCGCCCGGTCGAAGGCTTTTACAGCATAATTGCTGTTCTTTAAAACCATGGTTTCAATTTCCCGTATGCTTGGATCATCTTCCACAATATAAATTAATGCCATATAGTTCCTTCTTTCACTAAGGTAATAAATAGACGTTTTTCAAACGCATATACTCTTCCTTGAAAAAGGTATCGCTACCTTTTACCTTTACATCCACGTACTGATGCATGTCCAGCTCGTCGGACTGAAGCTCAATTAAAGTGGCTGCAATGTTGGAGCAGTGGTCGGATACTCTTTCATAATTGGTAAGAATATCTTCCAGTAAAATGCCGGCCTCCATGGAGCAATCACCTTTTTTCAGTCGTTCAATATGACGCTGCTTCATTTCCATAACCAAATCGTCAATCACTTCTTCCAGCGGCTCCACATGAACTGCCAGCTGAGTATCGTCGTTGTCAAAAACATTTTCTGTCATTACCATTATATCCCTAACTGCAACGCCAAGGGAATCTAATTCGTTTCTTCCCTGGTCCGTAAAGGTAAGTCCCTTTTCATGAGCCGCTTTTATCAGCTCTGCAATATTGATGGCGTGGTCGGAAATTCGCTCAAAATCGCTGATGGAATGAATCAACATAGACCATAGATGACTATCCTCTTTTCCAAGGTCCTTACCGGAAATTTTTACAAGATAGGTACCTACGCTGTCCTCGTACTGATCGATTAGCTGCTCCAATCGTTCCACTTCTCTGACCTTTTCGTCAGAATAAGAATGTTCCAATTCCATGGCAAGTAAAATGGATTCTTTGGTATGTTCCGCCATTTTTTTTACAGCCTTTCTGCAAAGGCGAATAGCATAAGATGGGGTATCCAGGAAACGTTCATCAAGCCCTGCAAGCTCTGCCGGTTTTGCCTCCACCTGCTCCTCTTCCTTTTCTCTTACGGTAAAAGTTGCAAGGGAAACCAGCTTGTTGGCAAACGGGAATAAAACCAATGCACATCCGACGTTAAAAAGACTGTGCACCACCGCAATTCCTGCCGCTCCTGCAGCCTCTGTCATAAAGGTAAAATGAACCATCTGATTGACGGCATAAAATCCTAACATAAAAAGAACCGTACCAATCAGATTAAAATAAAGATGGATGCATGCCGCACGTTTGGCGTTTTTACTTGCGCCCACCGATGAAATCAACGCTGTAACACATGTTCCGATATTTTGTCCCATAATAATAGGAATGGCTGTTCCATAAGTTACTGCCCCACTCATACAAAGAGCCTGCAAAATACCCACCGACGCGGATGAACTTTGAATCACTGCGGTAAGCAACGCACCTGCCAGCATTCCAAATACCGGATTGGAAAAAGCCGTCAGCATTCCGGTAAAGGTCGGATTATCCTTAAGAGGGGCAACTGCTCCGCTCATGGCTTCCATACCATACATTAAAATGGCAAAGCCAAGGAAAATGGTTCCCACGGTTTTCTTTTTCGCTCCGTCTTTTCCTGTCATGATAAAAATAATACCAATGCCGGCAAGTACCGGTGAAAAGGAGCTTGGTTTTAACAAACTGATAAAAACATTGTCTCCGCTGATTCCGGAGAGAGACAAAATCCAGGAAGTGATGGTTGTTCCAATATTGGCTCCCATAATAATTCCCACCGCCTGGGTCAACTTCATAATTCCGGAGTTTACAAAACCAACCACCATAACCGTGGTGGCAGAAGAAGACTGAATCACAGCCGTTACAAAGGCACCAAGAATCAATGCCATAATCCTTGTCTGTGTCAGCTTTTCCAGTATTCGTTCCAGCTTTCCTCCAGAAAGCATAACGAGGCCATCTCCCATTGTATTCATTCCGTATAGGAATAAGGAGAGGCCTCCGATCATCGATAGTATTCCAAAAATATCCAAATCTTTTTACCTCATCATTCTTATTCGTAGTCACACTTTTCTACAAATATCATAGATGATGAATGTAAAGCCACGTGGGTGGTCTTTGTAAAATGCATGTAAAATTATTGTGTCTTTCTACTGTTCAAAAAGAGAAATCGCGCCAAAAAGATCCTTTACATAAATATCCGCCATTTCCTTCAGCTCCGCCTGGTTTGCTTCACCGTCTTTATCAAATACACCTACTGTGATAAAACCTGCATCTTTAGCTGTTTTTAAAGCATAGAGGGAATCCTCAAATACCACGGTTTCACAGTTTTTGCTGTCCATACCGTTCGCTGCCATTTCATAAATCTTTGGCGAATGTTTGCTTTTGCCCACTTCTGAGGTGGTGTAAATTCGCTGAACATAGGATAAAAGGTGATTTCTCTCCAAGGCCTTTTCTATATGGGTTCTTGGACTTGATGTGGCTGCCACCATGGGAATTTGCTTTTCTGAAAACTGTTTCATCAAAGTAGCCGCACCTTTTTTTGCCTCCACTTCGTAGAAGTAAAAGTCCTCCAGCAACTTTTTTATCCCATCCAGGATTTCCTCTTCCGTCTGCTTTAGATGATACTGCTCCTTCATATAGGCGGCTCCCTGCTCCATGCTCATGGAAAAAAGAGTCTCCGACAGCCCTTCGTCCCCTGTGATTCCAAGATTCTTCAGGTAGCGAAGGCCCAAATCCTTCCATATGGTCATGGAATTTAAAAGGACACCGTCCACGTCAAAAATAACTCCTTTAATCATTTGAAACTACCTTTTTTGTAATCTCTTTTAACTCTTTTGCTGCTTCTTTAATGTTCTCTTTGCCATAGATGGCACTGATGACTGCAATTCCCACAATGCCGCTTCCGGAAAGTTCTTTTACATTTTCATTTGTAATTCCGCCAATGGCAATTACGGGAATGGATACTGCTTCACAGATGGCCTTCAGGGTTTCATAGGATACCTCCGTTGCATCGGCTTTGGAACCGGTTGGAAATACTGCACCGACTCCAAGGTAATCTGCTCCCCTCTTTTCCGCTAAAACGGCCTGTTCCACCGTCTGAGCGGAGACGCCGATGATTTTGTCATCACCAAGTTTTGCTCTTACATCTCCCGCTTCCATGTCACTTTGGCCAACATGTACACCGTCTGCGTCCATTTCAATGGCAATATCCACATTGTCGTTGATTACAAACGGAACCTTATATTCTTTACAAAGCTTTTTAATTTCCTTTGCTTCTTTAAGAAATGTAGTTTCATCTAAATTCTTTTCCCTAAGCTGAATGAAAGTAGCTCCTCCATCCAGACTTTCTTTTACCACTTCGTAAAGTGTTCTGCCATTTAACCAATGGCGATCGGTTACTGCATAAAGCAATAAATCATCTTTAACGCACTTCATACTTAGCCCCCTTATCAAGTGTGGCACCATCCATATTGTAAATGGCGTCAATAATTCGATTTCGGTAGGTGGAATTTCCATCTCCCTCTTCCATTTTACTCCATCCGATTTCTCCGGCAAGTCCCATGGCGCATACAGCTGCGGCACAGGCCTCTAACATGTTATCTTTATTTGCAACTGCAAATGCTGTCATCATACCGGAAAGCTGACAGCCTGTTCCGGTGATCTTTCCCATTTCCGCTCTTCCGTTTCGGATGACATAACAGGTATCCTTATCTCCAACAAGGTCAATGGCTCCCGTAATTGCCACAATGGAACCTGTCTTTTCAGCAAACTTCTTTACAAATTTAACCGCATCCTCAAGGCTGTCTTCCGTAACCGCATCTGCAATATCTGCGTCTACACCCTTTGTTGTTCCGCTTCCAAGAGCCAGGGTTTTAATCTCAGAAATATTTCCGCGAATAATGGCTAAGTTGACCTTTTCCATTAATCCAACCGCCGTATCGGTACGAAGGGTGGAAGCACCTGCTCCAACCGGATCAAGAAGTACTACGTGATTAAGTTCGTTGGCTTTTTTACCGGCAAGGTACATACCTTTTATACTGTTCTTATTTAATGTACCTATATTAATATTAAGG
>JAILCP010000016.1 GCA_024680055.1 Lachnospiraceae bacterium
AAAGCCTAAATCTGCAAGATGAAGTACGTCTTTTGAAAAGTCTAAATTGTTTCTTGTAAAGGTACCTCTTGCATAGTAGTTTTCCTGATTACGGCTTTCTGCAAGTTTCTGGAATTTCGGAACGATTAAATCATAACTTCCTGTTCCTTTGCGGAATGGACGCATCATATCATGAATTTCTTTACGACCGTCAATACTGCAAACCACATTGGACATTTCCTTGTTGGCAAATTCCATAATATCATCATCAAGTAATACTCCGTTGGTTGTTAAGGTAAAACGGAAATTCTTGTTGTGAATCTTTTCCTGTTCTCTACCGTACTTCACAAGGTCTTTTACCACCTGGAAGTTCAATAAAGGTTCTCCTCCAAAGAAATCCACTTCCAGATTTCTTCTGGATCCGGAGTTGGCGATTAAGAAATCCAATGCTTTCTTACCCACCTCATAGCTCATAAGAGCTCTTCTTCCATGATATTCACCCTCCTCTGCAAAACAATATTTACATGCAAGGTTGCAATCATGGGCAATGTGTAAGCATAATGCTTTCACCACGGTAGGACGATCTGCAAGACCATCGATGTAGTCTTCGTAATCATCTTTGGTAAAAAGTGATTCGTCCTTCTCTAACTCACTTACTTCTTCGTAAGCTTCCTCTATTTCTGTCTCGTTATACTGTCCCTTTAATTTTTCTAAAATATCCTGTTTGGAGTTATTTTCATACAATGCAATGACGTCATAAGTCACATCATCCACCACATGAATTGCTCCGCTGTTAACATCCAAAACGATGTTATATCCGTTGTTCTTATACTGATGAACCACGCAAACTTCTCCTCCCTAAATGCAGCAGCTTTCTGCTCTGTCATAATTTTGTTACGACGATTTCATCACGAGCAACAAGAGACCGCCCACAAATGCGAGCGGTCTTAAATTGCTTTTATTAATATTGCTCAAAATCGAAAAATATACCAAAACTTATCTGTGTTCGCAGCTCTGGTTTCCTACTGTACAGCTTGTCTTACATGCAGACTGGCATGATGTCTGGCACTCACCACATCCGCCTTTCTTAACTGTATTCTGTAATCTCTTTGTGTTTAAAGTCTTAATATGTTTCATTAAAATCACTCCCTAAAATAATAAAAAATCCACTCACAACGAGTCAATAGCTTAAATCATTATAACATAAGCCTTTTAGTATGAAAAGTGTTTTTTCTAATTAAATCCTACAATCTTCTGCGAAATCTTATATGCCGCCACAGAAATCTTTCTTCCGCTTCTACCCGGAAGATTCAAAGTTCTTCCGATAATACCGTTACGTAATTTATGGAACAGGCGAATATCATAGTCCTTTAAGTAACTCCATAAATCCTTTTTCTTCTGCAAATTCTCCTTGGTGCCGGAACGAATCAGCATAATAGTGGAAATTGCAGTAATAATCTCAAGGTAATTCATCATGTAACGCTGGAGATTTTTATTCTTTATTTTCCAAAGGTTGGTGGATTCCACCATTAATTTGTTCACCCGAATCTGTTGGTCGATTCTGGAAATCATCACCTTTTCATTTACCGACTGATCGTCTCTTCCAATAAAATAGCGGTAAAAGTCCACATTTAAATAGTACATATTCTTAACGTAAGGCAACGGAACATAGACAAACAGGTTATCCACATAAAAGGTATGTTTTGGAAGTTCCAGTCCACAATCACGCAACAGCTTGGTTCTGTAAATCACCGAGTGCATTAAAATGTACTGGCCCTTACGGAATTTTCCGGCCTCATTCCAGGTAAACATTTTCTTCACCGGAAGCACTGATTCGTAACGCATTACCTTCTTATGCGCCTGTCCCTCTTTTTCATATACATAATTGCATATCAGCATATCCAGGGTTGTATCCCCACCGGTTAACTCACGCAGGGTCGCAAGCACCTTTTTATAGCTTTCAAGGTCTACCCAGTCATCCGAATCCACCACTTTAAAATAAATTCCGGTGGCATGTTTCAAACCGGTATTCACCGCCTGACCGTGGCCTCCGTTTTCCTGATGCACAGCTTTAACAATGGTCGGATATTTTTCTGCATATTCATCTGCAATCTGAGCAGTATTATCCTTTGTGGAGCCATCGTCCACAATAATAATTTCAACATCCTCTCCTCCCGGTAAAAGGGATTCGATACAATGTTCCATGTATGCCGCTGAATTGTAACATGGAATTGCAATTGATAAAAGTTTCATTTATTCCTCTCCCATAATCTCATCTGCCATATCAAGGGCTTTTCTTGCCATGGCATCAATGTTGTAGTATTTGTATTCCGCCAGTCTGCCAAGCAATCTGAATTTCTTAAATTTCTTAGATTCCTCAACATACTTTGCGTACTGTGCCAGATTATCCTCATTTAAAATGGCATAATACGGAATCTGACCCTCTTTTCCTTCGTAGGCAAAAGGATATTCTTTTACAATGGTGGTTCCCTTCACATCTTCCTGACCGGTTAAATATTTAAACTCTGTAATTCTGGTAAAATCTTCACTGACAGTGTAGTTCACCACAGCATGTCCCTGGTAATCCTCTTTGTCAAAATGTTCAAATTTAAAATCCAAAGAACGATACGGAAGTCGGCCGTACTTCAATTCAAAAAGTTCATCCAAAGCTCCTGTGTAAATCACATCCCCCTTGAACTCTTTCTTTTCAAAACAGATGGTTCCGTCCTCTTCAAAAGACATTTCTTCCAATGCGTCCACACCCACACGGATTTCAATGTTTGGATGATTCAGCATCTTTTGGAACATTAAGGTAAAACCTCCCACCGGCACGCCCTGGTATTCATCCTTAAAATAACCGTTGTCATAAGAAATCACAACCGGCACACGACCGGTAACCTCAGGAGAAATCTCCTCCGGCGTCTGTCCCCACTGCTTCATGGTATATTTCAAAAAGATGTTGTCATGAACATACTTTGCAATTTCCTGAATATCCTGATCCTGATTTTCCATCAGCTTCATAATAGGAACTCTGCTGCCTTGCCCATATTCCTTAATCAGCTTCTGCTCCAAAGCATCCGCTTTCTCTTTTCCGTAAATCATGTGAAGTGTGTTTAAGTTAAACGGCACAGGAATCAATTGATCTCCAACCTTAGCCACCACTTCATGCCTGAACATATGCCATTTTGCAAAACGGCTAAAATACTCATATACCCCCTCATCATTGGTATGGAATATATGAGGTCCGTAAACATGAACCAAAACATCATCTTCATCAAATTTATCAAAGCAATTTCCTGCAACATGAGTTCTTCGTTCAAGCACCAAAACGTGCTTCTTTCCCTCTTCAGCCAGCTTTCTGGCCACCACGCTTCCGGCTACCCCGGAGCCAATAACGATTACATCATACATCTTGTATTTCCTCCTGCCTCATTCTACCATAATTCACATTTTCTTTACAACACCCTTCACAATTTACCACACAACCTCCAAAATCCCATCACAAGGGTTCATTATAATAAACTTATCTTTTTCATAACTCTGTTGTAATACAGAGTTCCTCCAATTTTAATATATTTTTTATACGCGCAGTTGACAAAAAAGTCGTAGAATCCCCCAATTCTTACGACTTTTTTGTTGTGTATGAAATAATATTCAATTCCTTTTTATAGGCTTCAAAGGCTGCCGGTATGGAGTATACAACCTCCATATCCTTACAATCCACAAAAAGATAATCCCCTTTCAGTCCTGCAGTTTCATCCAGAAGAATCTCATAGCCTTTCATATGCCATTCCACGTGGGAAAAAATATGTTTTGCCTGTGGCAGTTTTTTCACACGAATGGGTTCCAACCCCATGTTCTCCACCGCCAAAATACATTCCTTCTTATTTAAAAACCCCTTCACATTGGGAAATTCATATAATCCGGCCAAAAGACCTGTTCCCGGGCGTTTTGACAAAAGAATTTTATCTTCATTTCGAATAATAAAAACCGTCTTGTCTTCCACTTTTCTTGGCTTTGCCTTGGATTTCACCGGAAACTCCATGATTCTGTGATTCTTTCTGGCAAGGCACACTTCTTTTACCGGGCATTTGTCACAATGGGGTTCTCCGTTCGGTACGCACACCGTAGCCCCAAGTTCCATCATGGCCTGATTAAATTCCCCGGCCTCTTTTGGCATAATACCATCAAGAACCTTTTCCACCTGTTTCTTAAAAGATTCTTTTTTAATATCCGTATCATCCATGGAAAGCCTGGTAACCACCCGAAACACATTTCCGTCCACTGCGGCAAAAGGTTGATTGTAAGCCTGAGATAAAATGGCTCTGGCTGTATAACTGCCGATGCCCTTTAATGCTAAAATGTCTTCCTTGTTATCCGGCACTTTTCCATCATAAAGTTCCATAACATCCCTTGCTGCTGCCTGCATGTTTCGAACACGATTATAATATCCAAGTCCTTCCCATAATTTCAGCAGTTTATCCTCCTCACAAAGGGCAAGGTCGTTCACCGTAGGCAGTTCCTTCATAAATCGTTGATAATATACTATCACTGCCTCCACTCTGGTTTGCTGAAGCATGATTTCAGACACCCAAATAGAATAAGCCTCACGGTTTTTCCTCCATGGAAGATCCCTTTTATTCTCTTTATACCAGGTCAAAACGTCCCTGACTATAATCTCAAAATTAAAATCCTCAAGCATTCTTTTTCCTCTTTCATTGATGTTGTTTCATTATAATTGTTAAACATGGAAACTTCAAGGTTATCATATATGCAAACCCTTTGATATATGATACAATGATTGAAACTATTTTTATAATGAGGAGAAAAACTATGGACCCTTACGTCGCGACGCAGCTTGCCTGCTTAATCTTATTATTGTTGTTATCCGCCTTTTTTTCATCGGCAGAAACTGCTTTCACTACAGTAAACTTAATACGAATGCAAAGTAAGGCCGACGAAGGAAATCGACGGGCTTTAAGAGTATTGGCAATTACCAACAACAAAGGAAGAATGCTGAGTGCCATATTGATTGGAAATAACCTGGTGAACATTTCCGCATCTTCCCTTGCCACCACCCTTGCAATTCGCTTGTATGGAAATGTCGGCGCAGGCATTGCCACCGGTGTTCTTACACTGCTGGTATTGATTTTTGGCGAAATTTCACCAAAAACCATCGCCACCACCCAGGCAGAAAAACTTTCTTTGGCTTATTCCGCACCGATTTATATATTAATGAAGCTTTTAACACCGGTTATTTATATTGTAAATAATCTGGCTCTCATGTTTTTAAAACTGTTACATGTGGATACCAGCAATACCAATTTTGCCCTAACCGCCACAGAACTTCGAAATGTTATTAATTTAAGTCACGAAAGTGGGGAGATTGAAGCCGATTCTCATGAGGTTATCAATAACGTTTTTGATTTTCATGATTCTTTGGCAAAAGAAATCATGGTGCCTCGTATCGATATGACTTTAGTGGATATTAATTGCTCCTATGATGAGCTGATTGAAATATACAGTGAAGACAAATTGACCCGATTCCCGGTATATGAAAATTCGCAAGACAATATTGTGGGAATTGTCAATATGAAAGATTTGCTCCTGATTAAGGATCGTAAGAACTTTTCCATTCGCCATATTATGCGACCACCGTTTTTTACTTATGAGCACAAAAATACCGCTGAACTTTTTATAAAAATGCGTGACGAATCCATCGCTCTTGCCATTGTACTGGATGAGTACGGTGATACTGCCGGTTTAATCACTTTAGAGGATTTGCTGGAAGAAATCGTTGGTGAAATTCGCGATGAATACGACGAAGATGAGGAAGAATTTATTGTACCGCTCAGCAACTTCGAATTTCGTGTTCTTGGATCCACAGACCTGGATGATGTGGCCGAAGCTGTTTCTCTTCCACTGGAATCAGAAGATTACGATTCTATTGCCGGTTATGTTTTTGGGCTTCTGGATCAACTACCAAGCGAAGGGGATGAAGTCACAGACGAGAATGGCATCTATTTCAAGGTTCTTGCCATGGACAAGAATCGTATTGACAAGCTTTACATACGAGTTCCACAGCAGGAAATTTCAGAAGAAGATTCTTAACCGTTAACCCATTTTATTTATAGAAAAAAGGTCGTGTTCCCACGACCTTTTTAGCATGTATTCTATTTACTTCAATGTAGTAAATGCTTCTCTTGCCTGATAAGTTGTGTGAAGAAGTTCATGTGCCTTATGAGAATTCGGTTCACCTAAAAATTCATCATACAGCTTCTTAATCTGCGGATTGTTATGAGACTGGCGTACCACCTGTCTTTCATCCTCTGAGTACAAAGCCTTTGCTCGTTTTTCTCTGTAGGTGTCCAAAATGTCCGCATCCTCATTTGGAAGGAACTGTGGTTTCACGTATGGCTGACCGCCACCGTTAATACATCCACCCGGACATCCCATGATTTCAATAAAATGATACTTACTCTTTCCTTCACGAATTTCATCAAGCAGCACTCTGGCATTTTTCATGCCATGAGCCACCGCAACATTTACTTCCATCCCGTTAATGTCAAGAGATGCTTCTTTGATACCCTCAAAACCACGAACCTGCTCAAACTTAATCAGTTCATGTTCTTTGCCTGTAAGCGCATAGTATGCAGTACGAAGCGCTGCCTCCATAACTCCGCCGGTAACACCGAAGATTACTGCTGCACCGGTATAATCACCTACAATATCATTGTCAAATTCTTCATCCGGAAGCTTTGTGAAATTAATTCCGGATCGTCTGATTAATTTTCCAAGCTCTCTTGTGGTAAGTACCGCATCTACATCTTTCAATCCGTTGTTTTTCAACTGTTCACGATCTTTTTCATATTTCTTGGCTGTACATGGCATAATGGAAACCACAAACATATCCTTTGGATCAATGCCGTTCTTCTCACAATAGTAGGTTTTTAAAATTGCTCCAAACATCTCATGAGGTGATTTACAGGAGGATAAATGAGGTAACAAATCAGAATAATTCATTTCCGCATAATTAATCCAACCAGGTGAACAGGATGTAATCATTGGCAATGTTCCATTCCCTTTGATACGTCCCAAAAGTTCCGTTGCTTCCTCCATAATGGTTAAATCCGCACTGTAGTTGGTGTCAAAGACCTTTTTAAAACCAAGTCTCTTTAATGCTGCCACCATTTTCCCGGTTACAGGCGTTCCGATTTTCATGCCGAATTCCTCACCAAGAGCTGCACGAACTGCAGGAGCTGTCTGAACAACCACATATTTTCCGGCGCGAAATGCCTCATCCACTAAATCGATTTCCGATTTCTCCATCAATGCACCGGTCGGACATACCGTTGTACACTGACCACATAAAATACAAGGAGAATCTTCAAATGATCTGTTCTCTGCAGGTCCGATAATAGTGTTAAATCCACGGTTCTGGAATGTCAACACACCTTTTCCATGTGCACTTTTACACCGTTCCACACATCGTCCGCATAAGATACACTTTGAAGTATCACGTATAATGGATGGAGTGATTTGATCTATGGTGGTAGGGGTCTTTGCACCTTCATAAATCCCCTCACGTGCACCGGTAATTTTTGCCACATGCAACAACTCACAATACTCATTTTTGTCACACTGCTGGCAGTTTACTGAGTGATTGGACAACAATAATTCTACAGAAGCACGACGTGCAGCTGTTGCCTTTGGTGATGAAATGATAATTTCCATGCCTTCGTTTACCGGAAATACACAAGAAGCCACCAAATCCCTTGCCCCTTTTACCTCTACAAGGCATACACGACAAGAACCCCTTGAACACTCTCCGTGATTATAGGTACAAAGAGATGGAATATTATATCCACATTGTTTTGCTGCTTCAAGAATGGTCATTCCCTCTTCCACTTGATAGGGAATACCTTCAATTTTTATATTTACTTTACTCATATCTAGCCCCCCTATTCCTTTGAAATTGCACCAAACTTACAAGAAGCCATACAGGTGCCGCACTTAATACATTTGGTTGTGTCAATTTTAAAGGCCTCTTTTCCGGGAACACCGCTAATGGCACCCACCGGACATTGGGAAGCACAGAAACCGCATTTTTTACAGATATCCGGATTAATTTTGTACTGTAAAAGATCGCTGCATACGCCTGCCGGACATTTTTTATCCACCACATGGGCAATATATTCATCTTCAAAGGCTGCCATACTGGAAAGAACTGGGTTGGCTGCTGTTTTTCCAAGAGCACAATGGGAACCTGCCTTTATGGTTGCACCAAGTTCTTTTAACGCAGCCAAATCTTCCATCGTTCCTTGGCCTTTTGTAATCTTTGTTAAAATTTCCAGCATACGTTTGGTACCGATTCGGCAAGGTGAACATTTACCGCAGGACTCATCACAGATAAATTCCATGTAGAATTTCGCCACATCTACCATACAGTTATCTTCATCCATAACAATGGCTCCACCGGATCCCATCATGGAACCTCTTGCCACCAGGTTATCAAAATCGATTTCTACATCTAAATCCTTTTCTGTAAGACATCCACCGGAAGGTCCTCCTGTCTGAAGGGCTTTAAATTTCTTTCCTCCTGGAATGCCCTCTCCGATATCATAAATCAGCTCTCGCAGGGTTGTTCCCATCGGAACCTCTACAAGACCTACATTATTAATCTTTCCTCCAAGGGCAAATACCTTGGTTCCTTTTGACTTTTCTGTACCTCGTTTTGCAAACTCTGCAGCTCCTTCTCTAAGGATATAAGGTACACAGGCCAAAGTTTCCACATTATTAACGACGGTAGGTTTTCCCCACAATCCCTCTATTGCAGGGAATGGTGGTCTTGGTCTTGGCATTCCTCGTTTTCCTTGGATAGAGTTTAAAAGTGCCGTCTCTTCACCACATACAAAGGCACCTGCACCCAAACGAAGATGCACTCTGAAACTAAAATCTGTTCCAAGGATATGATCACCAATCATACCAATTTCTTCCGCCTGTTGAATCGCAATTTTAATTCGTCTGATAGCCACCGGATACTCTGCACGAACATAGAAATATCCGTTCTGAGCTCCGATACAATATCCGGCAATCATCATACCTTCAATGACTCCAAGAGGATTTCCTTCCAAAATGGAACGATCCATAAATGCTCCCGGGTCACCTTCATCACCGTTACATACAATATATTTTTCCCCATCTCCGTTCATGGCAAAGGACCATTTTCGACCGGTTGGGAATCCGGCTCCTCCACGTCCGCGAAGTCCGGAATCAAGCACTTCCTGCATAACCTCTTCTCTTGTCATTTTCAAAGCTCTTGCCAGTCCTTTAAAAGCACCGGAACCAATGGCCTCTTCAATGTTTTCCGGATTAATCTGTCCGCAGGAACGAAGTGCAATTCGACACTGCTTCTTATAAAATGTAATGTCATCCTGTCTTGCCACCTTTTCGCCGGTAGCAGGATCCACATAAAGAAGATCCTCAACAACTTTCTTTCCGATAATATCCTGTTCAATAATTGTCGCTACATCTTCTATCTTTACCATGCGGTAAAGTGTATCTTCCGGATAAATCTTAACAAATGGACCCTGGGAACAGAATCCAAAACATCCTACCTGATTTACCGTTATTTCATTCTCAAGTCCTTTTTCTTTCAACTGTCGCTTAAATTCTTCCATAATTTCTGTGGAATGGGAAGAAAGACAGCCTGTACCTCCACAAAGAACGATGGCTCTTTTACCTTCAAAGCCTTTTAACTTAGCCTCCAGATGCTGGGTACAGGATTCCCCTGTTTTGGCAAGTTCTTCAAATGATTTAATCTTCTCCATACTTACACCTCCCCATCCTTATATTTCTGAATAATTTCGGGAACAGCTTCCGGTGTCATCTTCGGATATACTGTTCCGTTTACAGAAATTGCAGGTGCAATTCCACACGCTCCGATACAACGCAGAGCGTCGATGGTAAAAAGACCGTCTTCTGTAGTTTCTCCGGCAGAAATACCAAGTATTTCAGAGAATTTGTCAATAATTTTCTGTGCTCCCTTTACATAGCAAGCAGTTCCAAGGCAACATCCAATTACGTACTTTCCCTTAGGTTTCAATGAAAAGAATGAATAAAATGTTACAACTCCGTAAATTTCCGCTACTGATATTCCGGTCTCATCCGATACCAGTTCCTGTACATCCAAAGGAATATAACCATATTCATTCTGGATATCAGATAAAATCATCATCAGCGGTGTTGGCTCTTTCTCATACCGGCTACAAATCTCTTTGATCTGATCAATAGCATTTTGGCTTAAATGGGACATAAGTAGCCACCTCCTTTAATAACCTATCTTGCACATGACCTCCCAGAAATGTGCAAAATATCTTCTCTCTTTTACTAAAATTAGTAATTACTAGAATTATATTCAATTGTTGTTAACATTTCAAGGTTTCAATTTAAATATTGACAAAGTTTTTAATATTTTGTTATAATTTATGCAAAATATGTATCAAGTGAGACAGTTTTATGACATTGACAACAAAGCAACAATTAAATAATGTAAAGCGAATATTAAAGGATTGTGAATTATTTACCACATTATCCCCATTGGCCCTCAACACATGTATCATGGCAGGAGAATTCATCCGCATCGAAAAGGACCAGGCCATCGACCTGGAAAGTCGAGGACTTTTTGTGGTAATTTCCGGCCTTCTTTATGCCAAGAGCAACAATGCCACCTTGAACGTTTTTAAAAAGGGCTGTTTAACCGGAGTTTCTGAAATGTTCCCGGATGGAAAATCCACAAATGCTTCCAAGATACGCGTTGTGGCAGCCAAGCCTTCTTCTGTTCTTTTTATTGAAGAGCGTAAAGTTGAGGAACTGATTCGGGAATTACCTGATTTTTCCATGAACTATATCCGGTTCCTCACAAACCGCATTCGTTTTCTCAGTGGAAAGCTCTCCTACTACACAGCGCCTTCCGCAAAGGAAACCTTTGCCAATTTTCTTTACGAAAACAGCTTGGAAGACAACTCCTATATTAACGTAAACATGGCCAAGCTGGCCTCCCACCTCAACATGGGAAGAGCCACCTTGTATCGCGCGCTCACATCCTTAGAGGAAGAGGGTCTCATTGAAAAGAAAGGTAACAACATTCTTGTATATTCCAGAAAGAAACTGCTCGCAATTTCATCTAAGACACATGGAAAGGAGATTTAAGATGAAAAAACTATATGCACTATTATTAAGCATGGTACTGATTCTCTCTCTTACCGCCTGTTCCGGTGATAAGAAAGAAGAAGCAAAAAAGGAGGAAGCTCCAAAGGAAACAGAAAATGAGACCGTCACTTTTGACAGAGACATCAATGTCTACACCTTAATGGGACCAACCGGAATCGGTATGGCCAAGTTAATGGATGACAATGAAAAAGATGCCTCTTCTCTAAAATACAACTTCACAGTTGCCTCTGCCCCGGATCAGATTTCTTCCCAGGTAATTAAGGGCGACTATGATATTGCCGCTCTTCCTGTTAACCTTGCCTCTGTATTGTTTAACAAGACAAAAGGCAATCTTTATGTAGCAGGTGTAAATACCCTTGGTGTTCTTTATATCCTTGAAAACGGCGACAGCATCCAGTCTATGGAGGACTTAAAGGGCACTACTTTATATGCCACAGGCCAGGGATCCACTCCGGAATATGTTCTTTCCTATCTTCTTGAAAAGAACAATCTTACTCCGGGTAAAGATGTGAAAGTGGAATACCTTACAGAACACGCTGAACTGGCAACCAAAATGACATCCTCTGACATTTCCCTTGGAATGTTGCCTGAACCAAATGTAACAAGCACCTTACTTGGAAACAAAGATGTACGTGTCGCCCTTGATTTAACCAAAGAATGGTCCAAAGTCTCCGATGCAGATATGGTTCAAGGCGTAATTGTAATCAACAAAACTTTTGCAGATGAAAACCCTGACGTTGTAAAAGAATTTTTAAAAGAGTATAATTCTTCTGTAGAATTTGTAAAATCTAATGTAGATGAAGCAGCAACCATGTGTGAAACTGCAGGTATTGTTCCAAAGGCAGCCATTGCAAAGAAAGCCATTCCAAATTGCAACCTGACCCTTGTTACAGGTACTGAAATGAAAGATATGGTTGGAAATATGCTGAAGGTTCTTTCCGATGCCAATCCGGCTTCCGTAGGCGGAAAGCTTCCTTCCGATGATTTTTATCTGCTGACCGAATAAAACATGAAATCGATGAAAAGTTTACCTAAATTTTTAAGAAAACTAATTGTTTTACTGTGCCTGATTGCCCTTTGGTGGGCAATCAGCGCAGTAATAAAAAAAGACGTTCTGATACCTTCGCCTTTGCAGGTTGCAAGAAAGTTTCTCTTTCTCACCGGCACAAAGGCGTTTTATCAGAGCGTTTTTTTATCTGTTTTTCGTATTTTAACCGGCTTTCTTTTAGCGGTTTTACTGGGTATTTTATGCGGAAGTCTGGGCGCATTTTTTGATCTGGCAGGAGAATTTCTAACCCCTATTCTCTCTGTGATAAAAGCAACCCCTGTGGCTTCCTTTATTATCCTTGCCCTGGTTTTTATCAACAAGGAATTGATACCTGTTTTTATTTCTTTTCTCATGGTTTTTCCGGTTATTTTCGAAAACGTAAAAACAGGCATTCAAAAAGCAGACGAAAATTTAATCGAAATGGGACACTTCTTTCATCTGTCAAAGGCTGAAATTACCAGACACATTTATGTACCTGAAGTAGCCCCTTACTTTTTTGCCGGCGCAAAAACCTGCCTGGGCCTTGCCTGGAAGGCAGGGGTGGCTGCGGAGGTTCTTTGTTTTCCCACCTATTCCATCGGGAAAAACTTATACAATGCCAAGGTCTATCTGGAAACAGACAGTTTATTTGCCTGGACAATTCTGGTAATTTTCATCAGTATGTGTATTGAAGCCCTGGTTTCAAAACTTATTCAAATCTACGAGAAAGGGAGGGTTCTGAACCATGATGAAACTTGAAAATATTACCAAATCCTATGGTGAAACCATACTTTTTCACAACTTTTCCTATACCTTTGAAGACAACTGCATCTATGCCATTACCGGGCCTTCCGGTTGCGGTAAAACCACACTTTTACGAATCCTGGCCGGACTGGATTCTGACTATGCGGGACAGCTCACCTATTCTAAGGATTTAAAACTCTCCATGGTATTTCAAGAAGATCGCCTTTTAAATCATTTGAACGTTCTGGATAATGTAACACTTTTTTCCAAAGACCAAAAGAAATCCATGGCAATTTTGGAACATCTTGGTTTAAAAGAAGTGCTTTTTTCTCCATTGTCCAAACTTTCCGGCGGAATGCGACGCCGCGTAGCCATTGCAAGAGCCATGGCTATCGACTATGATGTGTTACTGATGGACGAACCTTTTTCCTCCATTGACGAAAATTTAAAACGCACCATTATGGACATGGTAAAACAAGAAACTGCTGCCAAACAGGTTATTTTTGTAACCCACAATCCGGCAGAGGCCACCTATCTCAATGCCACCCTGCTGCCACTATAACTCTCTGCATTCATTGACGCAGCGAAGGAGTTCTTCCTGTAACACGCTGTCTTTTCTCCATACGGAATTCTCTGCCAGGGTACCCATATATTCTTTGGAAATAAAGCGTATTCGCCCTTCCCTTCTGCCGTGTTTTCCGCCGGCCCCCACAAGAAAAACAGTCCATTCTTCCTTACTTACATTTTCCCTGCTGTCTTTTGCCACAACAGTCAAGGTAAGTACATCCTTGTCCTTTCCGTTGATAAAAAGGGTTTCCTCATACCCTTCAAGGGTGGGCACTATGGCATCATCCTCATCCCTGATTTTTATTAGAGAACACAAATATTCCTTTGTAATCTTGCCCTCCTGTGCCTCTGCCAGGGAGATATATGCCGGATACACCAGTATCTTAGGAGCATTGTCTCTTACCACGTAGAACGAAATGGTCACATCCTTTCCCCTTCGTTTATAAGCTCCCAATTTCTTTGCTTTTTCAAACAGCTCAATGGCATCCACCGTTTCTCCGATCAAATAATCTGTTTCCTTTTTTCCAGGCCAAAAACTCCACCCAAGAAGTTTCCCCTCTTCTTCAAAGGAAAAATCATAGGTTTGTTCCTCTGCCAGCTTGCATTGTTCCGCAAAACCATAAGCTACGCTTTTATAAGCAACTCCGTTTCCGTTATATTCCACGTACAGGTTTTCAAATTCTTTTTCCCACACCGGATATAAATCAATCACATGACCATCATCACTATAGGGCGCCATCACCGGTTCATCTTTGGGATAAAATACCTCTCTTCCAAACACTTCTCCTTTCCAGCCCATAAACTGATATCCCGGTTTTTGTTGTTCCGGTTCCTTTAGCTTTACCTTTTGTTCCGAATCATAATAAAGGGTTTGCCTGCCAAGCTGCCCCCCTTCTTTTTCCAGATGAAAATCCACATAATTACGATTCACATCCATGTAGATTTCCAACACATTGTCGCCGCCAACAGTATAACCGTAGCCCTCCTGAAAAATGGTTCCGTAATGGTAACCATAGGCCACGTGCCACCCAATCGGCGGCGTTATAAACGGCACACGAAAATAAGAACCTCTTGATACCATCTCGCTTCTTGAGCTAAAAAGTTTTCGGCCACCGTTTTTTTGAATCTTGTAGTAATACACCATCTGCTGGTATTTTGGCGCGGGTCGCATATACACATCAATTCTGTGATCTGTCAGCATAACGATTCTGGCTCTGTCACCGTACAATGTGGACACCCCATCAAACTTCATAAACGCCACCTCGTATCCTGCGGGCTTATTTACCACCAGCTCAAATATAGACAGCTTCTCTGTTACATAGGCCGCACCATCTCCCCATTTGTGTTCATATCTTCCGGTGAAGTCATTTAATTTATAATGATATACAAAAAGAATGGCTTCCCCTTCTTTTTTCGGTCCCAGATTAAATTCATTTCTGGAACCGGACGATGCATCTGCTTTTATTCCCCACTGCATAAACAAAAGCAAACACACCCAAACAATTCCAAAAGCCCAATATATGTTTTTTCTTCTCATTCCCTGTGCTCCCGATCCACAATAATGGTTTTATTTACTGTTAACTCACCCTGTTTTCCCGTTGGATAGGTAAACGTCTCTTTCACTTTTGCACTTAATATTCCATCTTTTACATCACATTCCACCATATCCACAGAAAGCTCTGACTTCGAGGTAATCTGCCTTCTTAAACTATTTTGAAAGCTTCTTTCCAACTCTTCGTCTGTCTGTATTCGCTCTTCCAAAACCCCCTCCATGGCATATTTCATGGCGGACATCATGGCCACTTCCAATTCATTTTTTCTGGAATACTTGGCATCCACAGTCAGCATGGACATTACTCCCACCACAAACATGAGAAAACACATAAATCCAAGCATTACATACCTCATAACTTCCCCCTAAACAGCCTTTTTTATCACCGGCACATGAATTTCGTATACACTTTTTACCGCTCTTACCTTTACCGCATAAATGCCTTCATTTGGAAAAACCACCATACCGTTCTGATGTTCCAGTTCATTTCCGTAGGCATCGTACACCCCTGTCAGTTCCACAATTTTCTTTTCCCCCTTTGCATTCAACGCCTGAAACTGCGCAACCAGGTTCACTTTTTTCCCTGCTTCATAAGTCTGTTCCAGGTAGGTAAATGTAATGTTCTCTTTTCGCTTTGACAGGGTAATTCCCTTCATGGAAGTGCTTTCACAAACTGCATCTCCTTTGGCTTTTACCACATCTCCCATTTGGGCCATCATACTTTTTGTCCCGGCAAAAAAAATGCTGATAAAAAGTCCTGCACTCAGGGCACCAATCAATGCCTTCCCATACTGTTGTATCAAAAAATCCATAGGCACCTCTAATTTCCTGCGCTTACAAGGTAGATTACCGTGTTGGCAAGAGGTCCTAAAATCACAGATAAATTCATTGTCAAAACCATGACTGACACCAGTGCTGCCAAAAGAATTCCTCCGTACTCTTCCATTATTTGCTTCATACGCACCCTCCTAAACCACCATATTCATACACATCAAAAATAATTTTAAAACCAGTCCGGAAATAACCAAAAAAAGTACACTCATTCCCAGATCCTCCATTATTTCATCCATTCTTCACCTCTAAGTTGTTGCCACGATTTCATGCTGCATTGTTTTATGTAGGATGGGAATTCCAATTTCATAGCGAAGCTGCACGCTGGCCATCTCCACCAGTTCTTCCTCCTCATCCATGGTATCAACAATCTCCTTTTGATTTCCCATTTCATCGTAAAGGGTAATCGTCATTTCATACCCTCTTTTTCTCGCCTCTCTGAAGCACTCATTTATTACATCCTTGTCGTAATCACTTTGGGTAATCATGGAAACCACCTGATTCCTGTAATCTTTTGCCCCTCCCGCGTAAAGATGCGCCATAAGCAAATCCATTCCGGTAAAAAACAAAAGCATTACAAACACCATTACCATAATACCTTCAATCACCTGTCGCATAGCCACCCCCCTACAATTTCATGCCTGCCATAAAAGAAACCAAAAGCATAGACATATCCAACATCAGTTTTACGGAAGCCAATAACATGGGTGTCAAAAAAAGGGCATACATCCATGCTACTGCATTCTCATGTGTGATCTTTGCACTTTGGTCCTCCATAACCTGGATTCGTTGTAAAAGATGCATCAATTGTCCTCCCTCATTTCCGGCACCTCCGCTTGCTATGGCATACAACATTTTCATTGCCGTTACACTTTCTGTGGATTTAAATTCCTCAAGAAAATCCAAAAAAGGTTTTGCCTGTCCGGGGTTATCGTGAATCTCTTCTGCCAATTTTGACACATAATAGTTTAAAACCACCGGTGCATCATGCTTACTGTCTTCTATGGCACCCACCACATCCTGATGCTGCAGCCTTAAAGACAACTTCAAAATCCACTGTGGAAATGTCCTTGTAATTTCTTTTTTCAAAATCTTTCTCAAGGTTCCCCGCCCAAACTTTTGCTCCTGATTTAAGTACTTCAAAAGCTTTTTTTCCATTTCTTCATCACTATAACTTTGCTTTTCCTCAATCCAGTTTCGACCGGTTAGTTTTATACAAAACCATCCCAACACCATAAACACCACACACACAAAGGTGGTTCCCATCTGATACAAAGGATATTTTGTAAGCATGTTCCCATTTGGAATCAAATACAACATGGACACACAAAGAACCATCGCAGCCAAAATCGCCGCCAAAATATTTCTCTGCTGCCCCCTACATTGCTCCCTATAAAGCAAAGTTCTCATATTCCAACGCTGATGCTCTTCTTTTAAAATATCCATGGCTTCTCCCACTTCTCCGCCAATTTCTTCAGCGTCCAGCATATAATTATGCAACAATCCCATAAAAGGAGAGGGATACTGCTCCTCAATAATATGAAGAGCAGTTCTTTTACTATTACCTGTATAAGTCATATCCAAATACGCCAGTGCATCATCTAATGCATCTTTCATTTTCCCTGCAGGAAATAGTTCGCTGCTTTCCTGCAGTGCCAATTGCACTTCTTTGCTTTTTTCGTATGAATACATCATTTGTTGCATGTAATCGCTGCACTCAAAAAAATTACGATCATACTCTTTCTTTTGCACCCACTGACCTTTTATTTTGTAGCTCACAAAGCTCCCTGCAACTGCAAGCACGAATATATACGGTAATTGAAGGCGATAGATCAGACCCAGACATACTGCCACAAAACATCCTGCCATCGCCATTTTTATGTATTTTATATAATTCACTCAATCCCCCATCTCAGGCCTTGGCCTTATCAATCTTTCTCTCTACTTCATTCGGTAATCTTTCCAAAAACTCTTTTCCATCCTCTACAAGCATCACGGCTCTGCGGGTTGCCTCATCGAAGTAACATACCTGTTCTATTCTGCGATACACTCTTCCTCTGGTATTTTTGGCAAAACCAATCATAATGCCAATATCCACATCGCTATAAAACTGCTGCTCCATCCGTTCCCCATCATACACATTTCCGATCATATTAAAAATTCTCTCCGGAATCTTTCTTACGTCATCCGTATGTAACGTTGTAATCCCACAGATTCCCGTTGACCAGGCTTCCATCAAACTTCGTGCCTCTCTTCCCCTGGCTTCTGATAACATCAGCCACTTCGGATTCTGTCGAAGACTTGCTTTAATCGCATCCCGATAGGAAAACCCTTCGTCCTCACTGGCAGCCACCTTCAATTCCACCACATCCGCCCTAGGATGTATTTTTTTCAAATGCCACTCAAGGTTATCTTCCACCGTAATCACCCGTTCGCATTCTCCAATGGTAGATGCCAGATATTTTGCACATTCGGTTTTCCCACTCCCCGGATTTCCACAAATCACAAAGGTAAAATGTGCCTTCACACATCCCTCCAAAAAGTCCAAAATCTCTTTTGTTGCATAGCCGTCATTTATGGCACTTTGCCTGGTAAATCTCTGTTTGGGCAAAGACTTTCGAATACTGATACTTCTTCCCCCCTGACTAATGGATTCATGTATCACACTGATTCGAAGCGTATTGGTCTCTGCCTCCAAAAGCGGCATGGCCGGGTTAAAATTTCTCTTTTGCATCGTTGCAAGTTTCTGACAAAACGCTGCCAAAAACTCTTCCTGCAGCTCATCCTGAACCTTCACCCGCTGTCCAAGTCCCTTTGTGACCCATATTTCATGGCCTATGCAGTCAATGTCCGAAATATCTTCATCGATAACATATTTCCACAACACACCGTACTGCTCCCTGGACAATTCCAGTTGTCTTGTCATACTTAAGCTCCCTTAACTGCCACACCGGCTGCAGCTGCAAAATCTGTAATCAATTTAGACATAGCACCATATACCACTCCGCCTTCTCCGGTCTGAAGCAGTGTAGTCACTATAGCCGCAAGCGCTACAACAGCTACCACGGTAATAATGGCACCGCCGTACTGCTCAAAAATTTCCTTCATGTAGTTTTCCTCCTTATTTCATTTCTTAACTCACGAAGGAGGCACGACAAAAAATGGATAAATAAAAAAACTCATTTCTAATGGCAACACATATATAAATAAAAATTGGGATTTTCAGAATTCAGATTGAATCCTTACTCTTTTAAAGATTGCCGCGCATCTTTCGCGGTTAAGATGTTGATATCATATACCCATCCCCAGGATTTGTAAATAGGTTTTAAGTATTTTATTAATTCTTAATCATTTGTTCGCCCGTCCACCCCCCAAAGAAAAAACCGGGAATCCTAAGATTCCCGGCATCTAATCCTTTATTCATCTAAATTCTTTCCGCAGTGTGGGCAAAACCTCACACCCTTATCCACGTATTCTCCACAAGAAGGACATACCTCCTTGCCTTTCTTTTCAGCAATTTCACCCTTCAGCTCTTTAATCTCCTCAAGAACCTCTGTAATTCTCTTGATCTGCTCGTATTCCGGCTCCTCATCATGCACATGTTTCTCATAATAAAGAACGCCCAACTCAAAATACTGTTTCTCAAGATAGCTTTCCTTTTCTCTTAACTTCATGGACATTGGCGCTGTATCAATGGTCGTCATTGTAGCATCCTTAAGATTCTTACTTGTATCTACAATGGTGTCCCCCACTTTTGAAACTAAATTATTAAACTCTGACTTATCAAACAACATTACTATACCCTCCT
>JAILCP010000023.1 GCA_024680055.1 Lachnospiraceae bacterium
GCCGAGCCACCTGAGATAAAAGATTAAGTAACCACGAGGCTGGACAGAAGAAAAATCAAAGGAGCTACTCCCACCTCAGCCACCTGGGAAAGAAAAATAAATGAAAAGGTGGCTGGGGAGAAGTCAAATCAAGTGGAATAAGCTATTTCCAGCCACCTGAGGAAGAAAAATAAATGAAAAGGTGGCTGGGGAAAAGTCAACCCAAGCCAAATAAGCAAATCCCAGCCACCTGGGGAAGAAAAATAAATGAAAAGGTGGCTGGGGAGAAGTCAAATCAAGAGGAATAAGCCAGTCCCAGCCACCTGAGAGAGAAAAACAAATGAAAAGGTGGCTGGGGAAAAGCAAACCAAGTGGAATAAGCTAGTCCCAGCCACCTGGGGAAGAAAAATAAATGAAAAGGTGGCTGGGGAGAAGCCAAATCAAGAGGAATAAGTAAATCCCAGCCACCTGAGAGAGAAAAACAAGTGAAAAGGTGGCTGGGGAGAAGTCAAATCAAGTGGAATAAGCAGCCCCCACCACTCCCAAAAACAAAAAATGCTGTAGCTCTCCAAATTGATCCTGGAGTAACTACAGCATTTGCACATATTAGTAATTAGTGATTAATAATTCTTTTCCTGTACCTCAAAGAAGCTTTGTGGGTGAGCACAAACAGGGCATACCTCAGGGGCTTTGGTGCCTACCACTACGTGGCCGCAATTGCGACACTCCCAGACTTTCACTTCGCTCTTCTCGAAGACCTGTTTGGTTTCTACGTTGTGAAGGAGGGCGCGGTAGCGTTCCTCGTGGTGACGTTCGATGGCAGCGACGCCGCGGAATTTCTCGGCAAGTTCGTGGAAGCCTTCGGCGTCGGCGGTTTTGGCAAATTCGTCGTACATGTCGGTCCATTCGTAGTTCTCGCCATCGGCAGCAGCCTCCAGGTTTTCAGGGGTGGAACCGATGCCGTTCAGTTCTTTGAACCAGAGTTTTGCATGCTCTTTTTCGTTGTCGGCGGTTTTAAGGAAGAGGGCAGCGATTTGTTCGTAGCCTTCTTTTTTGGCCTTGGATGCAAAATAGGTGTATTTGTTTCGGGCCTGGGATTCGCCGGCAAAAGCGGTCTGCAGGTTCTTTTCAGTTTGGGTTCCTGCATATGGGGAGCTTGGAGCTTTCTTTGTAAAGGTCACACCAAGATCGGAGAGTGCTTTTTCTATGGTTTTTAAATCTTCGTCGGTTCCGTCCATGTCCACTTTGGCAATCAAAGGAACCTTGTGTTGTTCTGAAATGGTGATTGCTGCGTAGTTAAAAGTGTCTGCGTGGCGTTCCATGCTTCCACTTCCGACAACTGCTTTGATGGAAGGGTTGGATTGAAGAAATGTTTCAACAATGCTAGGAATAATACCCTTTCCGTCGGTGTAAGTAAAAAGAACATAATCTTCGTTTATGGATTCTGTTCCGGTTTGGATTTTTAAGGCACCGGTAATGCCAAGGCGATTGATTATGCCTTCCACGTGTCCCATTCTTGATGCGTATACAATTTTCATCGTGTTACCTCCTCATATTTTTTGATAGTATTGCTGATTATATCATATATGTATGTAGAATTCATGATTTTTTCAAATAATTGGGCTATAGTTACATTAGTTAACTTTACAAAAGTCATATTAGCAACTTAGGAGAAGCGTATATGGAAAATAGGGAGTTTACAAAGGCAGACTTCAATAAGAAATATATCAAAAATGGATTGGAAAAAATGCCGGGGGGATATTTTATATATCGGGCGGATTATGAAACAGAGGAAGTATTGTATGCCAATGGGGAAACTTTGGAGATTTTTGGATGTGAAACCAATGAGGAATTTTTAGAATTAACCGGAGGAACGTTTCGGGGAATGGTATATGCTGACGATTATAAGAGGGTTGAAAAGCATATCAGACATCATTTGGTGGAAGGACGAGGAAATTTTACCCAGGTGAATTATAGAATCATTACAAAGAATGGTACGGTAAAATACGTCGAGGACTTTGGAAGATATTGTATGGATAGCGAAGAGGGACCTCTTTTTTATGTGTTTTTGGCAGATGCCCAAACCACACCGGATTCCTTGACGGGATTGCCGAATCGGTGGGCTTTTTTGCGCCGTGGTGAGCAGAATTTGCAGGATTCGGAGGAGAAATATCATATGGTGGCTTTAGATCTTCGAGGAATGAAGGGGTTTAATTCCGCCTATGGAATCGACGAGGGCGACCGCTTATTGTGTACCTTTGCCAATATTTTGCGAAAACAGTTTGGAAATGAGAATTGTTCCAGATTTGGCGAGGATCATTTTTTTGTGTTGACCAAGGCAGAAGATGTGGAAGGCCATTTGAATGCCATTATGGATGAGTTTGAGGAGGCCAATCATGGGCGGTCTCTTTCTGTTAAAATGGGTGTCACGGTTTGTGAGGGTGAAAAGGATTTGGAGGAATCCTGTGACAGGGCAAGGCTTGCCTGTATACAGCAAAAAGGTTCCTATAGCTCCGGATATAGTTTCTACGAGCAGCAGATGATTGAAGATTATGAGAAAAGTGAATACATTCTGGCCCATTTCAATGAGGCTCTGGAGAAGGAATATATTGAATTGTATTTGCAGCCGATTATCAGAACCTTATCCGGAAAAGTGGCTTGTGCAGAGGCTCTTTCCAGATGGAATGACCCTATAAAAGGTGTGATTATGCCGGGAGACTATGTGCCGGTGCTGGAAGAAAACGGGCTGTCCTATAAACTGGATCGCTACATGATAAAAAAGGTGGCGGCACTTTTAAAAGAAGAAATAAAGGACGGGCAAAAAATGTGTCCGGTGTCGGTAAATATTTCCAGATCGGATTTTGAATATATGGATCCGGTGAAAGTGGTGATTGATGCCATGGATGCCAACGGACTAAAACACAATATGATCTGTGTGGAAATTACGGAAAGTGCCTTGATTACCGATACAGGCAGGATAAAAGATGCAATTGAGCGATTCCATTTGTCCGGCATATCCGCCGGCATGGATGATTTTGGAAGTGGTTATTCTTCCTTAAATGTGCTGAAGGATTTTGACTTTGATGAAGTGAAAATCGATATGCTTTTTATGCGGGATTTCAATGAGAAATCCAGAATCGTGGTAAAAAAGACGGTGCAGATGGCAAAGGAGCTGGGAATGCACACCTTGGCAGAAGGGGTGGAAACCGAGGAACAGCTGGAGTTTTTAAAGGGCATCGGCTGTGAAAAAATTCAAGGATATTACTATGCCAAACCTTTGCCGGCAAAAGAACAGATGGAGCGCATGAAAGAACTTGGTTATGAGGCGGAAACAAGAGATACGGCAGCAGTTCTTGATATGACCGGATTGATTAACCTTGCCACCAATAAGCCAAGGGCGTTGTTCTTTTTTGACGGAGAGAATTTCCAGGTACTGTTTGAAAATGATTACTACAAAAATACCATGGCCATGGCGGGAATTGGTGGAAGAGAAGAAAAAGAAGGAGAAGTTCGGGTAAAAGATATGATTTTATCCAACAAATTTAAGAGCCTTGCCCTTCGGGCCAAGGAAAGTAAAAAAGAAGAAATCATGACCTTCTATTGTAATGAACGATATTTCCATTTTTCCTTTAAAGAGGTGGCTGAGGCCAAAAACGGAAGTATGTTGATGGCCACTGTGGACGGAACGGAATACGATGAGCAAAAGTATGTAAAATCCATTGATGCTGTGCTTGGAAATGTGCTTACGGTATTTGAATGTATTTATGTCATTGATTTGGATAAGAATACAAGAACCGTTCTTATCACCAATCTTCCATCGGAGGAGGAAGGGCAGGTGAATGAAAATATTAAAGAGTTTTACAGTGAAGAGAACTATCATACGCGGGTAGTGTATCCGGAGGATCGTGCAAGATGGCGTGAATTTACAAAACGGGATCATTACAGAAAACGTTTTATGGAGAAAAAAGGAGGCAGTTTTACCGAGGTTTTCCGAATGAAAAATCAGGAAGGAAACTATGAATGGAAGGCTTTTATCGTAATCGGCACACCGGAAAGCGATGGACACCGTATTGTGGTATGTGTTAAAAATGCCACCATGCCGGCGGAAATCACTCAATATGAAGCGGAAAAAAATCATGGGCGTATTGTGGAATCCAGTTATGCCAAATTACTGCTGGATACAGTGATGGATTATTCCGGACTGAGATTTTTCTGGAAGGATCATAATCGC
The DNA here is from genome assembly GCA_024680055.1 of Lachnospiraceae bacterium. GTDB lineage: Bacteria > Bacillota > Clostridia > Lachnospirales > Lachnospiraceae > XBB1006. Next base: position 4,211 of record JAILCP010000023.1, read on the forward strand.
AGATTTATAGGCGTTAGCACCGCCTTTTTGGATTTTTACGGTTTTGAGTCAGAGGATGTAATCCTTGGAAAAACCGATGAAGAGGTGGGGTGGCATCTGGATGATGAACCCTATCGAAACGATGAGTTGCGAGTGCTGAACAAAGGTGCTTTTGTAAGAAATTCCCTTGGAACCAATGTGGTTGGAGGAGTGGTAAGAAATATTTCCGCAACCAAGTTCCCTATCTATGAAAATGGTAAAATTATAGGCCTCATGGGTTATTTTATCGATTTGGACAATGATATTAACAACGTGGACATTTTATCCAAGGGCAGTTTTATTGATGCTGTGACGGGCTTGATGAATGTGACAGGACAAATGAATTCCATGATTCGACTTGACGATATTCTCAGAACCAATGGAGAAGATTACGCCTATGTGGACGTAGAAGTTCCTGAGTATCAAAAGATTTTGGAGGAAAACGGAAAAGAAGTGGCAGAAGAATACATTCGTCATGTGGCAAAATGTATTCAGAAAAGTTTTGGACAGGGCGCGTCTATAGCCCGAGAGACGGGGTGCGTATTTGGAATTCTGATTCGAAATGCGGATTTAAACACCATTCCGGACTCAGAGAAAAAATGTGTGGAAGAAATTAATGAAATTAAAACGATAAACGGAAGAAAATGCCGCGGAAAGGCTTGTTTAGGCGTAAGCTATGGCTCTGAGGCAGAAGATACCACCCAGGTGATTAAACTTGCAAGAAGTCGTGCAAGAGGAATTGGAGACGACGGCATTGATTCAATGGAGAATAAAGTTAAAATCGAATCGGGAGATAATCTGACAGTTCCGTATATTATTGTGCGGCCGGAGTTTGACCAGGAAACCGGAGTGGTAAAAGATTTCCGATACCTTTATGTAAATGACCGATATTGTGAATTGGCCGGTGTGGAGCGGGAATCCCTAATTGGAAAAAGCTATTTGCAAAAATTCCCTCAGGGCAGCAAAAAATGGGTGGATTACGCATACCGCGCCTCCAGAGGCGAATTTATCCAGGGAAAAGGGTATGGCATTGTAATGCAAAAATGGGTGAATTTCATAGCCGCTCCTGCGGTGGGCGGAGGCACCAGTTCCATTTTATTTATTGAAATGGAAGGGGAAATGGAGGAGTAAAATGTTGTTAAAACAACATACAAAAACTTTTTACCCTCTTATAATGAGGCCAAGAAGGAAATAAGTGATTCACCATAAGGAGAGACTATGCCGGAAACAACAAAAGATTACAGTAATAAACAGGAAAAAGCCAATGCTCTGGCCAAGGTAAAAGGACATCCCCTTCATACCTTTGTACGTGAGAATCAGGTACTTTCCGGGATTTTAAAAGGTGAGGATTCACCGGAGGAAAAAATCGCGAAAATCAGCGATTTATCAATTCATTATGCAAAAAAAGGAGATCTTTTGTATCCCCTTTTAAAGGTAAAATACGAAATTGCAGGACCGTCGGATTTGATGTGGACCGAGGATGATGAAATCCGTGATGAGGTTTCAAGGCTAAAAAAGGATTCCAATCATGATGAAGCCTGGATTAAAGTGGCCACAAAGGCGCTGGCTGCTGCTGAAAAAATGATTTATAAGGAAGAACAGATTCTATTCCCTATTTGTGCAGTGAATTTCACCAAAGAGGAGTGGAATGGAATATACAGGGACTCCAAGGATTATGATGTATGTTTTGGCGTAAAACCCATGCATTGGGAAGATGGAGAAAAAGAACCCCCGGTAAAACAAGGCCTAACGGATGAAATAGTAATGCCCGGCGGTCACATGAGCGTGGAACAGATGAGTGCCATGTTAAATACCATTCCACTGGAATTGACCTTTGTGGATGCGGACAACATCAACCGCTATTTTAACGAAGGACCAAAGGTATTCAAGCGACCGGGAATGGCCATTGATCGGGACGTTTTTTCCTGTCATCCTCCAAAGGTGGAGGTGATGGTTCGTTCCATTATCGAAGATTTTCGAAACGGAAATAGGGATAAGGTACCGGTTTGGATGGAAAAAGGCGGAATACCATTTCTTGTTACCTACATGGCAGTGAGGGACAAAGAAGGAACCTATCTTGGAACAGTGGAAGTGGTCCAAAATATGGAAGAGATAAAGAAACATTTTGAGAAATAACTAGGAGGTTTATATGGAAAAGAGTTACGTAAATGGTCAAACATTAATCGGAGATATTGTAAATAATTATCCAGAAGCAACGGAAGTGCTTACCGCCATGGGAATGCATTGTCTTGGTTGTCCTGCATCCCAGGCAGAATCTTTGGAAGATGCCTGTGCAGTTCACTGCATTGATGCAGCTATGGTAACGGAAGCGGTAAACAATAGAATTCAAAAAGAGAGAGGGTAGTTAAATGAGCGAGTTATTGGGACCGATTCATTACTGGCTATATGAAAAAATCGGTCATCAGGAAGAAATAACAAAAAATTTAGCCACTTATGCAATGCGTGAGCACAAGCTTGAGGATATCAGTCCTTATGTAAAAGATCTTCCGGCTTTGGAAGAGGTTATTGATGAAGAAAACATCCATGGATGGCTCCAAGACAGAATCTGTGATGCAGAGCAGCGCTTCTCAAATTTGCTGGATGCACTGGACGATGAAATGGGAGATGTGGAAGAGTTGGCTTATCGTTATGGAAGAACGTATAAGCTAAAAGAATCCGTGGCTCCGGAGGATGCTTATCGTGCCTTTGAAGACTTTTTTGTAAACGGAATGCCTTGTGACCGGGTGAACGTGATTACAGAAAGCAACGATAGCCGCCTTTGCTTTGAACAGACTGAGGACATTCATAAAAAGAATGTGAGAAATCCTGCTGTCTACTACAGAGTCAGAAAAAAAGTTATGGATGGCATGGTGTCAGGAACCAATCTAAAAGTTACCATGAAGGACAATAATCACTACATTATCAGTGTTTTATGAGGATATAAAAACCCACTGTCTTGACCTTTGGTCAGGTTGTGGGTTATCCTTATGCCATAAGAAAAATATGGTGGAGGGGCTTTATGAATCAGTTATATGAAATGATTGAAGAGAGAATTGAGGCATCAGGTTATCCGGAAAAAATTGACGGAAGAACCTTTTACAACGATATTAGCAGAGAGGCGGAAGAACAGGATCTTGGGGATTATATTTTTTGCCTGAAAAAGGAAGAAGACCTTTTTTACCGCGGATGTATGACCATTCTGGAAGACCAGTTTGATTTGCATTATGTGGACATTCTAAAAGGGGACGAAAAATATCATATTGATTTCGATATTTAGAAAATATTTTACAAAAAACAAAAATTCCCCCTAGGGAGTTTTCAGAAAATAGTGTATAATAATGTTATAAGAAGAACCCTGTAAAAGTCTAAGGGAAGATTTGGGGAAGGGTTTAGATGCGTGTATAAGCGCGGAAACGAGGTGCAACATGTTAGGAACATTAATTCCGTTGTTTGATGCAACGATGCAGGTGAAAGCATATTCTATCTTTGCACAGAAAAAGAATTTATACTTGAATCCGATTTCCATAGGAACGGCAAGTCTTGACGGCGCAGGTCGTGTGCTTGGACTTGATATTGTGGAAAGCATGGGTATGCATGTTTTGGCAGAAGATAGAATGGTTTTTGTCGAGCTTAATCACATCACCATTTTTGCGGATATTGATTCAATGTACACCGGACCACATGAAAAACTTGTACTATTATTTGACCCGCTCGTGGTACCTACGGAAATGTACATCAACCGGTTGCGTGAGCTGAAGGAGAAGGGGTATTGCCTTGCAATCCGCAAGTTACCGGTTATGCAGTTTGAAGAGTATCGCCATATTTTGGAATTGGTGGATTATATCCTTTTGGATCATAAGAAAATTGATATGACAAGAGCGAAACAGTATTTTGTTCAGCTCTATCCAAATGCCAAGCTTGTGGCTGTCAATGTCAATACCAAAGAAGAATTTGATATGCTGGCAGCAGGCGGTGGATATCATTATTACGAAGGAGATTTCTTCAGAATTCCTGCCAATGGCGCGGAGGCTGAGGTTTCACCTATGAAAGCCACTTATGTGGAATTATTGAATGTGGTGAATGACCCGGATTTCCAGCTTGAAAAGGCAGCGGATATTATTGGAAGAGATACGGCGCTGGTTATTTCTTTACTTGGAATGGTGAACAGAATGACGGTAAATTCCGGTATCAGTACAGTTCGCCATGCAGCGGCAATGCTTGGTCAAAGAGAATTGAAACGCTGGATTAACGCAGCGGTTACCAAGGAACTTTGCTCCGATAAGCCAAGTGAAATCACACGTTTATCACTGCTTCGTGCAAGATTTGCAGAAAATCTGGCTCCATTATTCCAGGTAGCCAATATGTCATCGGAATTATTCCTGATGGGATTGCTTTCTGTATTGGATGTAATTCTTGATAAATCCATGGAAGAAGCATTGCAAATGGTTATGGTTTCCAAACCAATCAGTGATGCCCTGCTTCACAATACAGGAAAACTGGTTCCGGTATATAATTTTATGCTGAGCTATGAAAATGCAGACTGGCAGGAAGTCTCCAGACAAATGATTATCAACGAAATCCCGGATGACAAGGTATATGATGCCTACACCGAAGCGTTGGTATGGTACAGAGAAATGTTCTTTGGAGATGTGAAAAAATAAAAAAGAACTTGACTTTAACTGAATAGCGTTTATAATGTAGTATAAAAATACAAAGTGACGATAGAGGCGCGGTTGATAAGAGTAAGAATTCTTAGAACGAAAGACATCGTAGAATTTGGAAAGGAGAAACCGCCGAGGGCAGATGGGAATGTCTTTTTCCACTGATAACCCGGGCATATGGTTAAGAGCTGTATGACTGTCGCGAAAGCGGAGTGCTGTCGGTACATTTAGTGGATGAATTCTATGACCATGTACACGAGTACTTTCGTGTACATGGTTTTTTATTAGTCAAAACAGTACACAAAGTTCTTGAATAATATGCAGTATACTCCAATGAAATCAAAGGAGGAAACAGCTATGGAATCTTTTATTAACGAGGTGAACTTTTTTAACGGAAATGACCCGGAGGAACTGGTGAGGGAATACGGAACACCGGTTTATATTTACAACGAGGACATTTTACGCAATCGAATGGAGACAGTTTCAAGGATTATTACCAAATATCCATATACTGCAAATTATTCTGTAAAAGCCAATACCAATATTCATATTTTAAAAATGGCGTTGGAAGAGGGCAACAACTGCGATGCCATGAGTGTTGGAGAAATTAAAATGCTGGAGGCAGCAGGTTTTTCTTACGATCGCATTTTCTTTGTTCCAAACAATGTTACCGATGATGAGCTATTATATGCCATCGATCGCAACATTATGATCAGTGTAGACTCCCTGGCACAGTTAAAAGCTGTGGGAAAATTGAATAGAGGCGGAAAAATCGCAGTGAGAATCAACCCGGGCGTTGGAGCAGGCCACTGTGACAAAGTGATTACCGCCGGAAAACGTACCAAATTCGGTATCAGCGAAGAAGATATTGATGAAATGCTGGCCCTTGCAAATCGCTACAACTTGAAAATTGTGGGAATCAATCAGCATATCGGATCCCTTTTTATGGAGCCGGAACCATATTTGGCAGCAGTATCCAATCTGCTTCGTATTGCGCTGCAATTTGAGGACCTGGAGTTCATTGATTTTGGCGGCGGATACGGCATTCCGTATCATAAACTTGACGGAGAAAAAGAATTTGACATGGCCGATTTAAGTGCCCGCCTGGAGCCAATCCTTGATGAATTTGTACAGGCTTACGGCAGGACTCCGGTATTTAAATCTGAGCCGGGCCGTTACTGCGTGGCTGAAGGCAGTGTGCTCCTTGGCAGGGTCAACAGTGTAAAACACAACTCCGGCAGCAAATACGTAGGAACCGACATTGGTATGAATGTTTTGGTCCGCCCTTCCATGTACAATTCCTGGCATGACGTGGAATTTTTACGCGATGGCAAAACCCTTCCACGCGAGGACATGGAAGAAACCACCGTATGCGGTAACATTTGCGAATCCGGTGACCTTTTAGCAGTGAATCGTCAGCTTCCAAAGGCAAAAAGAGGCGACCTTGCATGTTTGCTTGATACCGGTGCCTACGGTTACAGTATGAGTTCCACCTACAATTCAAGACCAAGACCTGCAGAGGTTTTAATTTGCAGAGACGGCAGTGTAAAACAAATCCGCAGAAGAGAAACCTACGAAGATTTATTGCAATATATGTAACAATCGAAAAAAGTGATAATAACAATAGAAAAATATTGTAGACAAAACCAATCATTTGTAATACAATAGTCCGTAAATTGAAGTTATATGAAGATGGAGGAACGATAATATGGAAAAGAAAAACCTTGATTGGGGTAACTTAGGCTTTACCTATATGCCTACAGATTACCGTTATGTTTCGCACTATAAAGACGGGCAATGGGATGATGGCGAACTAGTCACAGAGGAAAAAATCGTTCTCAACGAATGCGCGGGTGTATTTCAGTATGCACAAACTGTTTTTGAAGGTTTGAAAGCATACACAACAGAAGATGGACATATTGTATGTTTTAGACCAAATATGAATGCCGAGAGATTACAAGGGTCTGCAGAGAAATTGGAAATTCCCACACTTCCGGAAGGAAGATTTGAAGAAGCGGTTGAGAAGGTTGTAAAGGCCAATGCAGCTTGGGTGCCACCATATGGCTCCGGAGCAACCTTATACATCAGACCTTTCATTATGGGAAGTGGATCTGTCATTGGTGTAGCACCTTCCGATGAGTATCAGTTCCGTGTGTTTGCAACACCGGTTGGTCCTTATTTTAAAGATGGTGCTAAGCCAATCACCATTCGAGTTTCCGATGAGGACAGAGCAGCACCTCACGGTACAGGCAACATCAAAGCCGGCCTTAATTATGCTATGAGCTTACACAGCACCATGGATGCTCATCGCGAAGGCTTTGATGAGAACATGTATCTTGATTCTGCTACAAGAACCTATATTGAAGAAACCGGTGGCGCCAACTTTATTTTTATCACAAAAGACGGAAAGTTAGTAACACCGAAATCAGATTCGATTTTACCATCCATTACCAGACGTTCACTGATCCAGGTGGCTGAGGAGTATCTTGGACTTACCGTAGAGCATCGCAAGGTGAAATTCTCTGAGTTGGAAGATTTTGTTGAAGTAGGGCTTTGCGGAACTGCAGCAGTCATCTCCCCGGTTGGAAAAGTGGTGGACCACGGCAGAGAAATTCTTATTCCAACAGGAATGGAAGAAATGGGACCTGTTACAAGAAAATTATATGAAACCCTTACAGGAATTCAGATGGGTAAGATTGAAGCTCCAAAGGGTTGGATTAAGACAATTGTATAAATAAAAAGTGACCAGGAATGAGACTTTTCATTCCTGGTTTTTTATTTGGATTTAACCTGAAAAATCCTTATATGGCTTGTTTACTTATTTATCTGCATAAAAAACAGGCGTCAAGGCCTTGCCCTTCGGATGCTTTGCAGCCTTGACACCTGTTTTTTTATGCAGATTTGTGTTGGTCAAGCCATATAAGGATTAGTTTGCCTCTATGATGCAATTTATGTCATAGATAGGAGAAGATTCAGCCACCTAATAAAGGAAATTCAAAGAAAAGGTGGCTGGGGGAACTTGGAAATATGGAGATAGGGGAAGTCCCAGCCACCTGAGAGAGGAAAACTTAAGGAAAGGTGGCTGGGGAAGTTTGGAAATAAGGAGATAGAGGAAGTCCCAGCCACCTAATAAAGGAAAACACAAGGAAGGGTGGCTGTGGAAGCAAGGAAAATAGGAGATAGAGGAAGTCCCAGCCACCTAATAGAGGAAATTCAAAGGAAAGGTGGCTGGGGAAGTTTGGAAATAAGGAGATAGAGGAAGTCCCAGCCACCTAATAGAGGAAAACTGAAGGAAAGGTGGCTGGGGAAGCTAGGAAATATGGAGATAGGGGAAGATCCAGCCACCTAATAAAGGGAAATCAAAGGAAAGGTGGCTGGGGAAGCTAGGAAATATGGAGATAGGGGAAGTCCCAGCCACCTAATAAAGGAAAACTGAAGGAAAGGTGGCTGGGAACCAGAGCACATTTAAGGAACCAGAGAAATGCTTAATTAAAGAAAACCCCGGCCACATCGTGGCCGGGAGATATATGATTATTGATTCCACTCATATGGAGTTGTTTGATATACGTAATAGTTTAACCAGTTGGTGTATAAAAGTGTGGCAGTGGAGCGCCAGGTTAGGGTTGGGCGTTCCGTTGGGTCGTTGTCCGGATAATAGTTTTTTGGAATGATTGGATGAAGTCCGCGATTTAAATCGCGGTGATATTCTTCGTCCAGGGTCATGCGATCGTATTCCGGATGTCCCATCATGAAGATTTTGCCACAGGATTCATCGATGACCAGGAAGATGCCGGCTTCCTTGGATTCGGCAAGAACCTTTAAATTAGGGACCTTGTCAATGTCTTCGTGGGAAATTACGGAAAAGCGGGAGTGAGGTGCAAAAATCACATCATCACAACCTCTTACCAATTCCACTTTGCGGTCAAGGATTTTGTTTGGATAAATGCCGGAAAGTTTTTCGTCTAAGGAATACTTTGGAATACCATAGTAGTGGTACAGGCCGGCAAGGGCACCCCAGCATACACAGAGGGTGGAAGTAACATTGGTGTCGGCCCAGTCAAAAATGGATTTTAATTCATCCCAGAAGTCTACTTTTTCGTAGTCCAGCTGTTCCAAAGGAGCACCTGTGATGATTAAGCCGTCCAGTTTAATGCCGGAGGCAATCAGTTCAGGCACGGTGGAATAAAATTTGTTCAGGTGGGCCAGACTGGTGTTTTTGGACACATGGGTGGTCAGAGTGAGAAAATTGACATCCACCTGAAGCGGTGTGTTGGAAAGGGCACGGAGTAACTGTAATTCCGTATCCTCCTTCACCGGCATAAGGTTTAAAATTCCGATTTCAATGGGACGGACGTCCTGGTGTAGGGCGCGGTTTTCGTCCATTACAAATATGTTTTCTTTTTCCAGCTGCTCTTTGGCCGGTAAATCACTTTGAATTTTAATGGGCATACTTGTTTTTCTCCTTATAATTTCATTCTATAGCGCGTTTTTATTAATAATCTGTATAGTTGAAGAAGTTTCCTTCTACATATTCTGTTTTCAGTACGTTTACAAAGGCCTTTGGATCCACCTGTAAAATTTCATTTACAATGTCATGTACCTGAGTTTTGGAAACAACAGAGTATAACATGTTTTTCTCTTCGCCTTTGAAGCAGCCCTTTCCGGTAAAAAGAGTTGCACTGTGATGGGTTTTGATACTGATGGCTCTGAAAACCTCATCAGGATAATCGGTGATTACAAAAATTGTAATCTTTTTGTAGGTGCGGTGCAATACATTGACCACCTGAGTGGAGGTGAACTGAAAAATAATGGAATAAAGTGCTGCATCCCATCCGAACATTGCACCTGCAATAATTAAAATTAAGGCATTGAAGGCAAGGACATAATTCCAGGTGTCGATGCCGAATTTTTCACTGGCGTAAATGGCGATAAAATCGGTTCCGCCGCTGCTGGTACCGCCAAGCAGGGATACGGATACGGCAAGTCCGTTCACCAATCCACCAAAGATACTGATTAAAAGTACATCATAGGTAATTGGAAAAGATGGAATAATATCTGCCAAAAAACCGGTGAGGATAATAACCACCACACTACTGCTGGTGAATTTTACCCCAATTTTACGAAAGCCTAGTATAATAGGAAATAAGTTTAATGCATAGCTGATAATAGAATAAGGAAGAGAGATGGAAGCGTACTTCAAAAATCCCTTCTGAATCAGCAATGTAATACCGGTGAAACCGCCCGGGAAAAGACCTCCGGCATTGACAAAGGTCTTGATGTTGAGAGCGAAGATCACTGCCGATAAGACAGCAAAAAGGTAACGTTTGCCCTCTGTTTTTATGGTTTCTTTTGTGATTGTTAGTTTCATTATATAACCCCTCGTTTCATTATGAATCTTAGATTCAGTTTTCTCCTCAAAAGAGTATAGCAGAGAAAAAGCCATGAAACAAGCAAGAACACAAGGAAAATATAAATAAAATGATTGGCAAGCAAAGTTGATGTGATATAATAAAAGATGAGCAAAAAACGAAAGGAGTTATGGATGACCAGACAAGAATTTATAGCAGAACTCAGAAATGCTCTGCAGGGACAGGTTAGTGCAGCAACTATTTCAGACAGTGTGCAATATTATGAGTCCTATATTATGCAGGAATCCCGAAAAGGGAGAACAGAAGAAGAAGTCATTGAAGAATTGGGAAATCCAAGATTGATTGCCAAAACCATTATCAGCAGTCATGAGGGAGAAGATATAGACGACAGCAATCGCAGTTATGATAATAGTAATAATAGTAGAAACCAGTCATCCTTTGGTGGTTTAAGTAAGGAAGAGTGGAAAGTTAAGATAACAAAGTGGAGCGCCATTATTGCAGCAATTCTGATTTTAGTTGGAATTTTTGCCATAGTTGGAGGAATTATTTCCTTTTTAGCCCCGGTTTTAGTACCGTTACTGATTTTTATTTTAATAGTTAGATTGATTTCAAGATTCTAAGGGAGAAGAATTAGGAGATGGCAAATAAAATGTTTAAGCAAGGGGACCTTATATGCAAAAAGGGCGAACGTATTAAAGAACTTGGTCTCATTGTGCAGGGAAGTGTTATTTTAAAATACAATAGTTTTCAGTGTACGCTGGAAAAGGGACATATTATTGGCATTGCAGGTTGTAATATTACAACCCAGGAATGCGAATATATTGCAAAAGAAAATACGGTGATCATGAGCTTTGAATATCGTAATGCCGGAGATTTTATGACCATCTTTAAAAGCGGTGAATATGGAAATGTGTTTATTTTAGCAGCATTGAAGCAGAGTGCTCAGATTTTGGGAGAGTACGAAAGACTGAAGGTGACTGCGAAAAAGTTGTATCAGATTTCCGTGGAAGCGTACAGAGATTACAAGTTTTTGTGTAACAAATACCAGCTTGCAGAATATGAATTAAGTCGTATGGACTATTTGTCCGCGGTGGACAATGAAAATGCCATCCCGATCTGGAAGGAAGAATACTATAAAAAACTGGTTCATTTTGGGTTGAAGGAGTTGAAAGAACTTTTTACCTGTAATGAGCTTTGCATAGGTACCATTGAAATGGCCGGCGAATTTCTTATGGAGATGATTAAGAAAGCAGATGAGTATCTGGGTTATATTGAAAAGAGCCGACCGATTCTTTTAAATGAAAAGAAGAACGATATGTTCCAGCTGATGTTCGACCTGGAGAGCCGTGTATCTTTTATCAGCAAGGATAAAAGTGAAATGGAAAAATGGATGGGTCGTTTGATCTCTTTTATAGAAGAAAGTCATATTTATGAGGAGCAGCTGAAAGAGGAACGAATTTCAGAATATAAGAACTTTGATTTCGCTCAGGCAGCAGAGAATTACGTGCCAGAGGAGGAAGACGAGGAAGAGTACGAGGAGGGCGAACAGGAAACCTGTCTTGTACAAATCTTAAAATTTGCAGAGTACGAGGAGGAAGATATTCGGGAGTTTGAAGAGAAACTTCAGGAATTTTCCGACCTTCCCGATAAAAATGCCACTGACGGTGACGCAAGGGTTTTGCGTAAGTGGCTCAGTGGAAAATATTATGAAATATACAAGAGTGTACTGAAAAAGGCCCTGGAGAGCGGGGGTGCAGATGAAATCATCAGTATGTTTTTGAATTTTGGCTTCATGGATGTAAATTATCTTGGCGGAGGAGAAATGGCCGAGGAGTTGTTGGATTTGTTGGATGAAATTTCCATGTGCAATACGGATAAGGTTTATACCTTCTATGAATGGTTAAAGACCATTTATCTTGGAGAAAATGAGCCTTGCATCAATGAACTTGATATGGATTACAAGAAACATATCAAAGAAGCTGTTCGTCAGGGAGATATTCCTTCCGATAAGGAAAAAGCATACTTAAATGACAATTGGAAAAAAGTGGAATTTGAGTTGGATAACCTTTTTGTGTCCGGTGGAAAAGTCACCTGTGGACATATTACCACCTTCTGTCCAATTCTTGGAGAGGATGATGTGATCGGTAATCCGGGGAATATGCTGGTGACAGCTTTGAAAATCAAAGAAGCTTTAACTATGGTAAAGAATATAGATTTTGGAATATTTTACCGAGAAGTCATGTTTTCGGATAAAGAGAGAGGCATTGGAGGAGAATACTTAAATGTGGAAGTGATGCCGAAGTTTATTCTTTTACCGAATGCAGGAAGCAAGGGTATGATGTGGCAGGTAACAGAAGGAGTGCGTAACAGTACCGCTTCCAGATTCCTTTTACCAATCCTTTGCAGTGGCAACCTCAATGATATTATGATTGAAAACTGTGGCAGATATCGATGGGAAATGTGCCGTAAGATTCAGGGTGCCCGTTGGAATGACGTGACCACGCCGTCACTGACCAGTGAGTACAGCGATTATCTGCAGTATTATAGAAAGAATTACGAGCTTTCCGCAGATGCCAAAGAAAAAGTTCGTAATGCAATTAAGAGAGCAAGAAACAGAAACAGAGAAGTGTTTGTGAAGGACTATGAGAACTGGATCAAATTCGAAGCCAACGGAAGTTTCCGTCTGAATCGTGTGGCAAGACGTATTCTTTTTGAATATTGTCCGTTTGGCGTGGATTACAGAGAAAATCTAAAAGAAAATCCAATGTATCAGGAGTCCATCAGCAAATTTAACATGCAGAATCAGAAGAAGGTTAAAAAGATCAACGCTATTTATAAGCGCTACGAAGAAGCCGGCGGTACCATAACCGATGAAATGAATCAAAATTTGGAATATTATAATTTGTAATTGGAGATAGAATGGGTAAGACATTTGAATTGGTGGCACCATGTCATTTTGGACTTGAGGCCGTATTAAAAAGAGAAATATATGACCTTGGGTACGAGATTTCTAAGGTGGAAGACGGAAGAGTGACCTTTATCGGAGATGAGGAGGCAATTGCAAGAGCCAATATTTACCTTCGAACCACAGAAAGGGTTTTGCTTCAGGTTGCAAGATTTCATGCAACCACATACGATGAATTATTTGAAGGAATCAAAAAGATTTCCTGGGAAGATTATATTCCTAAGGACGGAAAGTTCTGGGTGACCAAGGCCACTTCCATCAAAAGCAAACTTTTTAGCCCAACAGATATACAATCCATTGTGAAAAAAGCCATGGTGGAACATTTGAAAACCATTTATCATGTGGACTGGTTTGAAGAAAGCGGAAACAGTTATCCGGTAAGAATCAACCTGATGAAGGATGAGGTTTTGGTAAGCCTTGATACTACAGGGGATTCCTTACACAAGCGAGGATATCGTCTGAAGACCTCCAAGGCACCGATTACAGAAACACTGGCAGCAGCCTTGATTATGTTAACGCCATGGAGAGATGAAAGAATTCTGGTGGATCCTTTTTGCGGAAGTGGTACGTTTTTGATCGAGGCAGCCATGATGGCAGCCCATATAGCTCCGGGATGCCACAGAGAATTTTTGTCTCAAAGCTGGGATAATCTTATTTCAAAGCAGACCTGGAAAGACACTTTTGAAGAGGCTTTGGATGAAATTGACACCGATATTGAAACCAATTTACAGGGGTATGATATTGACGGTGATGTGATAAAAGTTGCAAGAGAAAATGCAGAAAGAGCGGGAGTGGGTTCTTTGATTCATTTCCAGAGACGCCCGGTCAGTGAGTTGCATCATCCAAAGAAATATGGATTTTTAATTTCCAATCCGCCTTATGGAGAGCGTATTGCGGAAAAAGAGGAATTGCCTGAACTTTATAAAGAATTGGGACAGGGAATCAAAGGCCTTGATGACTGGTCGGCCTATATTATTACCGCCTATGAAGATGCGGCAAAACACATGGGTATGAAGCCCACAAAAACAAGAAAAATATACAACGGCATGATGAAGACGGACTTTTTGCAGTTTATCGGTCCAAAACCACCGCGCCGTGAAGGGAAATAGATTTTAATGAAGTATCAAAAACGATTTGCAATGTTGATGGTGCTTTTGGTTTTGACGGCCTTTTACAAGTTTCAAGCCGGCGACGAAATGATGGAAGAAGTGGAAGAATTTCGTGGGGCCAACATAAAAAAGGACGTTTTTAACCCAATGATTGCCACCAGTGTAAATTCCAAGCTTTTGACCGTGAATTTAAACGATCAGGAGTACACCAATCAGCAGTCAGATGTATACATGAGTGAACAATTGAATATTATGGTTCCAAAGGAGATTCTGGTGGACGGATTGGATTGTTCTGCCAGAGTGTATAAAACTTCCGAAAAGGGAAAGGACATCCTTTTGATTTTACAGGGTGACAATAAGATTTCCATGGATGTGGACGGAAAAACCATGAAGGTCAACGGCGAGAAAAAGAAGATCACGGAATCTGCCCACAGTGAAAAAGGTACCGTGTTTGTTCCGCTGCAGGTGTTGCAGGAGGAATTGAATTTTAAGCTGGACTGGGATTTGGAAAACAACGAAGCTACGGCAAAGACCAAGAAGAATACCAAGGTGGTGCCAACGACTTTTGATTTACGGGAATACGGTCGTATGACCGAGGTAAAAGACCAGGGAGATTACGGAACCTGTTGGGCATTTGCCTCGTTAAGTGCGCTGGAATCTTCCCTTTTACCAAAAGAGTATGACAGTTTTTCTGTGGATCACATGAGCAGAAGAAACAGTTTTTCATCTGACCTGACCGTGGCGGGAGAATATACCATGGGAATGGCCTATTTAACATCCTGGCAGGGACCTGTGTGGGAAAAAGACGATCCATACGGGGATCATAAGTCGCCGGAAGGTTTGGCGGCGGTAAAACATGTTCAGGAGATTCAACTTTCGGAATCAGGGGATGCAGAGGAGATCAAGGAAGCCGTATTTAAGTACGGAGCGGCTCAGACCTCCTTGTATTTTGCTGCAAAAAATTCCATTTATTTTGACGAAACAAACAGTGCTTATTATTATAACGGTGTTGCTCCGGTGAACCATGATGTGGTGATTATCGGATGGGACGATAACTACAAAAAGGAAAACTTCTATGTTCAGCCTCAGAATGATGGAGCGTTTATTTGCCAGAACAGCTGGGGTAAAGGTTTTGGCGAAAACGGAATTTTCTATGTGTCCTATGAGGATGCCAATATCGGTTCCCATATTATTAACTATACCGGCATTGAAGAACCGGATAATTATCAGCACATTTATCAGTCCGACCTTTGCGGATGGGGCGGAAGACTTGGATACAACAAGGACAGCCTCTATGCGGCCAATGTGTTTACACCGGGAGAAGATGAAGTGGTGGAGGCAGCAGGCTTTTATGCGACAGGGAAAAACACATCTTATGAGTTGTATGTGGTTCCTTTATTTGACGGAGTGAGCAGCTTAAATGAAGGCTATCTTGTGGCTCAGGGCAGTAAAAAGAAAGCGGGATTTTACACCGTGAAGTTTGATTCCGGTATTCAGGTGACAAAGGGTCGTAAATTCGCCGTGGTACTTAAGATTACAACCCCGGATTCACAACGTCCTTTGGCGGTGGAATACGATCGAGCCGGCAGCAATGTGAAAGTGGATTTAACGGATGGTGAATCCTATATCAGTGCCAGCGGAAACCACTGGAAAAGCGCAGAAGAAACCCAGAACTGCAATATATGCTTAAAGGCATATACCAACAATAAAGAGTAATAGGAGTAACAACAATGGAAGACAGAATAATGAGGAAAAGTATGTTTTATATGCTATTGGCCAGTATTGCCATTAGCTGTTCTTTGTTATATCTTCCTCAATTTACCGTAAAAGCAAATGCGTTGATTTCCCAATATAAGTCCATGCGGGAAGAGGCGCGTAAAAGAGAGGAAATGTCTGCGTTGGACCTTTTACGTTATCATGAACAAAAAATCAACGAAGAAGAGAAGCGAAGCCTGAAAGATGCCATTCGTATCTACATGGTAGAAGGCCTTAAATCCGAGGATGTAAAGATGGAAGTGGACTATTACAAACACACCATCAAACTGTTATTCCCGGATACAAAAGAGGATATTCTGGATAAGTACCCGATTGTAGGAAGCACCGACCATATTGATGATATGAAGGTAACAGCATCCGGGGAAGGTTTGCACGTGGAATTAAAAACCGATCAGTTGGTGGAACCGGTGGTGGAGAAACAGGATCATTATTGTTATGTTCGACTGAAAGATCCACACGACCTTTACGATAAAATCATTGTTGTGGATGCGGGACATGGTGGTAAAATGCCGGGTACCGTAAGCGGCGGCGTAACGGAAAAGGCCATTAACCTTGAGATTGTCAGAGCCTTAAAGCCGTATATGGACGCAGAAAAAGAGGTAAAAGTATACTATACCAGATTAAGTGACAAACACGTTGAACTGGAAGATCGTGCAAAGCTTGCCAATGAGTTGAAGGCGGATCTGTTTATGAGCATTCACCAGAATGCGGTGGGCTATAAGTTTAATAACGTAAAAGGAACCCAGGTGCTTTATTCTCAGTCGGATAAAACCAAAAAGAGCAGAACCTTTGCCAAGATTTTGCTGGAAAATATAACAAGAGAAGTAAAAAGCGAAAATAAGGGCTTAATACCGGGAGATGATATTTATATCATAAGAACGGCAAAAATGCCGGTGGCTCTTGTGGAAGTGGGCTTTGTTACCAATAAAGAAGAACAGGAAAAACTGTTGTCTGCCAAGTATCAGGATCAGGTGGCAAAAGTGCTGCACGATTCCATTATGCAGGCGTTAAAGGAAGGACTATAACATGAAAATTATATTTGCAACAGGAAATAAAAACAAAATGGTGGAAGTAAGAGCCATTTTATCCGGAATTTCAGAGGACATTGTCTCTATGAAAGAGGCGGGAATTGATGTGGACATTGTGGAAGACGGAACCACGTTTGAAGAAAATGCCATGATAAAAGCAAAGGCCATCGCAAAAATTGCAAAGGATGCCATTGTTTTGGCCGATGATTCCGGTTTGGAAGTGGATTATATCAATAAGGAGCCGGGAATCTATTCTTCCAGATACATGGGGGAAGACACCCCGTATTCTGTGAAAAATCAGGCCATTATCGACCGTTTAAAAGATGCCAAGGAACAGCAGCGTACTGCCAGATTCGTGTGCGCAATCGCCGCTGTAGTGCCTCAAAAAGACGGTTCTTCAAAGGAACATGTGGTTCGTGGTACCTTTGAGGGTCTCATTGCCCATGAACCGGCAGGAGAAAATGGTTTTGGCTACGATCCTATTTTTTATGTGCCGGAGTATCAGTGTACTTCCTCGGAAATGACACCGGAGCAGAAAAACAACATGAGTCATAGAGGAAAGGCACTTCGTATGATGAAGGAAATTCTGGAAAAAGAGAAGGCTTTAGATTAATTTATGAGATATTTGATTGTAAGTGACAGCCATGGATGGCATAAATATTTAGATCAGGTTATTTTTTCGGTGGGGCATATTGACGGTATGTTCCACTTGGGAGATGTACAGGATCGGGAGACGGACATTGAAGCAGAAATCGATTGTCCCCTTCATATCATTGCAGGTAATAATGATTTTGGGTTCACCTTGTCTGATGAAAAAATAGTGTTTCTTGGATCCCATAGGATATTTATGACTCATGGACATGCCTATGGTGTACACTACGATTATCGGAGACTGAAAATGGAGGCTGGAAAGAGGAAGTGCGATGTGGTTATGTTTGGCCATACCCATGTGCCTTATCTGGCGGAAGAAGACGGCATTACCTTAGTGAATCCCGGCAGCATTTCCCTGCCTCGTCAACCGGGGAGAGAGCCGACTTACATGATTATGGAAATGGACAATCAGGGGAAATTGACCTTTCAATTGCACAAGATAATTGTCTGAATATTGCCTTTTGAAAATAAAATTGATGAAATTCAAAAAACATGTTGACAAAACCCATTGCCTGACCTATAATAAATCTTGCGTCACGGAGATGAGACAAAGTGATGCGAAGCAAGAACGGGGTGTGGCTCAGCTTGGCTAGAGCGCCTGGTTTGGGACCAGGAGGTCGCAGGTTCGAATCCTGTCACCCCGACTTCTTTTATCTTGCGGGTGTAGTTCAATGGTAGAACACCAGCCTTCCAAGCTGGATACGTGGGTTCGATTCCCATCACCCGCTTACGTGTTCGTAGCTCAGCTGGATAGAGCAACGGCCTTCTAAGCCGTGGGTCGGAGGTTCGAATCCTCTCGAGCACGTTTTTTTATTTAACGGAAAGTCTGTTGAATAGAAGAGACGATTTGTCAACCAAATGGATATGGTGGGTATAGCGCAGTTGGTTAGCGCGCCAGATTGTGGCTCTGGAGGCCGTGGGTTCGAATCCCACTATCCACCCTTGGACTTGTCCGGATTTGCGGAATACAGCGTTGAAGAATGATGGGCTATCGCCAAGCGGTAAGGCACAGGACTTTGACTCCTGCATTCACCAGTTCGAATCTGGTTAGCCCAGTTTATCGTAGGAAACTACGAGATGGGATATTAGCTCAGGTGGTAGAGCACTTGACTTTTAATCAAGTTGTCCGGGGTTCGAATCCCCGATGTCTCATTGAAAAACCTTGATTTTTAATCAAGGTTTTTTTTATATAATTTATTGGATTTTATTTTGGAGGATACCCATGTTAAGAGATGTTTCCATGGATGCAATTTCAGACGGAAATTTATATACTGCAAATGATATGGTGAAATTAGGATGTAACGACTGCAAGGGATGTTCGGACTGTTGCAGGGACATGGGAGAGTCCATTGTATTGGATCCCTACGACGTATTTCGTTTAACCAGCCACTTAAATCGCAGCTTTGAGAGTATGATTGATAGAGAGTTGACTCTTGGGGTGGTAGACGGTTTGATTTTGCCTTCCATTCAAATGGACAATGAAAATGCCTGCTGCGCCTTTTTGGACGAAAATGGGCGCTGTAGCGTGCATCAGGCACGCCCCGGCATATGCCGGCTGTTTCCCCTTGGAAGAATCTATGAAGAGAATGGATTTAAATACTTTTTACAGGTGGATGAGTGCAGCGTTAAGAATCGAACCAAGGTCAAAATCAAAAAGTGGCTTGGGGAGAAGGACTACTATGGCTATGAGAAGTATATTTTATCCTGGCATGAGCTTTTGGTGAACTGTCGAGAATATGTGCAGACCCTGCAGGAACAGGAAAAGATAAAGGCAATTTCCATGAGACTCTTGACCGAATTTTATGTGAAAGGCTATGATAAAGGAGAAGACTTTTTTACCCAGTTTGAACAGCGAAAGAACAGGTTGTAGGAGGAAGCTTTTTGAAGAAAACCACTATACAGGGGGCCATTGCGGTGGCCATTATTCTTTTGGCAACGGCAGGTGCCTTATATTATCGAAATAAAACTTTATATACCTATACAGGCTACCTGGATAAAGAGGCCATGACCATTGACGGGGAAGAAATTGAGCTTCGTGAGCTGACGTATTATTTTATGATGGAAGAGGAGTCAGTGAATGAAACTGCGCTTGAGTACAATGGAAAAAATCCCTTGGAATACTGGGGGCTTTACATCAATCAGGCCTTTGTAAGCGTGGAAGCAAGAAATACAGCGGTGGATTATTTTGTCCGTGATCGTATTTATTCCAAGCTGGCAAAAGAAGCGGGACTGAAGCTGACAAAGCAAGAGGAAGAAGAAATTAATATGGCGGCCGAGGATTTTTTGGACGGTATGACAAAGAAGCAAAAAGCGTTGAGAATGACAGATGAAGATTTGCTGCTGGCTCTAAGAGAACATCAATTGGCAGATGACTATGTGCTTTACAAGGCCAAAAAGAGAGGGCTGACCATTTCTGAGGAAGTATTGTCTGCTTACTACGGTTTAAACAGTAAATATTTCAAAGAGGCAAAGGTGGAACACAAGGTGGAATTGAACAAGCGGGTGCTGGAGAAAGTCAGCCTTGGAAGGCTGTCTGTAAACTAGAAAATCCCTTGAAATAATTGGTAAAATATGATATATTATTAACTCGTGAAGTGATTCACAAATTGCATAAATGCGGGCGTGGCGGAATTGGCAGACGCGCTAGATTTAGGTTCTAGTGGGAGACCGTGCAGGTTCAAGTCCTGTCGCCCGTATCCTGAGAAGTGGGTATTTATAATACCCACTTCTCGCTTTTTTGTTGCAGGGTAACCATTTTCTTGTAAAGGCCATCCTGTTCCATTAATTCCCGGGGAGTACCTTCCTGGATGATGGAACCTTCTTTTAACACCACAATGTGATCTGCACCGGCCACGGTACGCATGCGATGGGCGATGATTAAGACGGTTTTACCGCGGATTAATCCGGAAATGGCTTCCTGAATCAGGGTTTCCCCTTCCACATCAAGGGAAGCTGTAGCCTCGTCAAGGAGTACAATGGGCGCGTCCTTTAAAAGGGCTCTGGCAATGGAGAGACGTTGGCGCTCACCGCCGGAAAGCATGGCGCCGTTTTCTCCGATTACGGTATCATAGCCCTTTGGCAGATGTTTTACAAAGTCATGGCAATGAGCGGCCTTGGCTGCTGCAAGTACCTCTTCGTCTGAGGCATCTTTTTTTCCCACTCGAATATTTTCCATTACCGTGTTGTCAAAAAGAACCACATCCTGGAAAACAATGGAATAGTTTTCCAAAAGGCTCTCCGGATGAAGGGTTTTAATGTCCACACCGCCAAGGGTAATGGAGCCTTTTGTAACATCCCAGAAGCGGGCTGCCAACTTGGCCGCAGTGGATTTTCCGCTGCCGGAAGGACCAACAAGAGCCGTGATTTCTCCCTGTTTTGCGGTAAAAGAAACATTGGAAAGTACCGGTTCTTTCGGATGATAGGAAAAATCAACCTGATGAAAGGCAATGTCATAACCATTTAATTGGTAGGACGTTTCTCCGCCTTGGGCAGTTTCCTCTTCAATGGCTTGCATACGACGGATTTTCGGACTTACATTGAAGATTTCAGAGACGTTGGCCAAGACTCCGGAAAGTGGGTCGTAAATGCGTGTGGCGGCCATTAAAAACATAAAATACATAGGCAATGTAAGCTGATTTTTGGAAAGCAGGGTGCCGCCGGTTAAAATCACACTTACAAGGCCAAGTCGTAAAAATACCTGGCCGGTGCCCAAAAACACATCGGTGGTAAGCTCTGATTTTACCTGGGCATGTTCTGCCAGGTCCATTTTTTTATAGAGAAGAGAAAGATAGTTTTCTCTATAATTGTAGGCTTTTATTTCCCGCACAGTTTCAAGGCACTCCTGGATTCCATCTGCGCAGTCCACCTTGGCCTCAAGATGGACAGAAGCGGCGTGATCCTGAAGTTTTTTGGAACCAAACACCAAAAGCAGTGAAAAAGGCACAACCCAGAAAAGGGCCAGAGCCATTTTGGCATTGGTGGTAAACATCATAACCATTACCAGAAAGGTAAAGAGAAGAGAGCCCCCAAGCTGTGGGAGGGCATGGGAAAATGCGTGTTCCATGCCGGTACAGTCACTCATAATGGTGGTGGTCAAATCGCTGACATCCCGATTCCCGAAAAAGGAAAGGGGAAGTGTGCGCAGTTTTTCCGCCAGAGAAATTCTTTTTTTTGCACTTTCTTCGTAAGTGGCAACATAGGCGCAGGTATACTGCAGAAAGTGAAACGGAATCATAAGTAATATCATGAGGATGCTGTATAAAATGTACGTGAAAATTCCCTCATGGATTCCACGGCCTGAGAGAATGGGGTCAAGTACCCGGTTGATAAACAGCATCAGAAGTCCCATGGGAAACATTAGGGTCAGGTAGGAAAGGGCAGAGTACAGCATACCCTTGAAAAGCTCGATGGCGCCCTTTTTTGATAGAGCAAGGTGATTGTGCATAAAGGTTATCATGGCTACGCCTCCTTTTTGATTTTCCAGCTCACAGAACTTTGGTAGTCCTGCCACATGGTGGTATAGATACCGTGTTGTTCAAGCAGTTGTGTATGTGTGCCCTGTTCTTTGATTTGTCCATCCTCCAGAACAAAAATGCAATTTGCATTTTGTACGGTGGAAAGGCGGTGGGCAATCATAATTACGGTTTTATTTTGGGTAAGGCCTTCAAAAGCCTTTTGAATGGCGGCTTCGTTTTCTGAATCCGCAAATGCGGTGGCTTCATCCAGAATAACGATGGGTGCATCTTTTAAAATGGCTCTTGCAAGGGCAAGACGCTGCTTTTCGCCGCCGGATAAGTAAACTCCCTTTTCACCGATCACCGTATCAAGACCAAGGGGAAGTTTTTCAATAATGTCATCACACCGGGCTGTGTGAATTGCAGTTTCAACCTGTTCTCTGGAAGCCGTTGGTTTTGCAATTTTCAGATTATCAAGAACGCTTTCTTTAAAAAGATGAGTGTCCTGAAAGACAAAGGCCACTTGGGTCATCAAATCTTTTTCGGAAATTTCTTTTACATTTATACCGCCAATTTTTACAGCACCTTTTTGCGGGTCAAAGAACCTTGGAATTAGTGATGCCGCAGTGGTTTTACCACCGCCGGATGCGCCCACAAGGGCGATGGTCTGTCCGGGAGAGACATGAAAGGATACATGATTTAAAGCAGGTTCTTTGGCACCCGGATAGGTAAAGGTGACATCTTCAAAGTCAATGGAAGCATCCTGTGGTTTTTTCGGATTTTCCGGTTGCAAAAGAGGGTTTTCGTTCAAAACCTCCTGTAGTCGATCCAGGGCGCTTTGGGCCTGCATACTGGTTTCTGCAGCGTACATTATGCGGGTCATCATGGAGGCGCATACCGGAGAAAACAGGGCATAAAACAGAAAGTCAAGGAAAAAAGCAACGGAATTTCCTGTTTTTCCCAGTAAAAGAATGGCAAAGGGAATCAAGAAAAAAGGCGCTCCGTTAATGGCAATGGTAAATCCCACCATGGGAATACGACAGTTCAGCGCGTAATTGCAGGCAAATTCTTTGTACTTTAAGATGGAATTGTAAAAGTTTTTAAAGGAATAAATACTTTGGCCAAATACTTTTACCACTGGCATTCCTCGAATGTATTCCACGGCCTGACCGTTCATTTCTTCCAGAGCGTCCATGTAGGTTTTCATAAAACCGGAATTTTTTCCCACAAACATGCAACTGAGAAACGCCACGCCAATCATCATTGGTAAAAGGCATAAAACGCCAAGACGGGCATCAAAGGAAAACAGCATAATGAGAATGGCCACAGGAAGCACCAGTGCCCCCACCGTATCCGGGAGCTGATGAGCCAAAAAGGTTTCGGTCATATCGGCGTTGTCGTTGATGATTTTTCGAAGCTGCCCGCTGGAACGATTGCTAAAATAGCCAAGGGGCAGGGTGACAATGTGGGAAATGGCAACTTTTTTCATGTTTTTAGAAATACGAAATGCTGCAAAATGGGTACATAGTAACCCGATAAAATAAAGAATCAGACTTCCGGCGGCAAAAGCAACGGAGAGCCAACCGTAAAAAATAATGTTTTTTGCATCATAATAATGGGGATAGGTTTGAAAAAGTCCCCGTATAATCCGGTAAAGACACAAATAGGGAATCAAACTTAAAACGGAACTGATGCCGGAAAGGATACAGCCTGTGATGGTAAGCACCTTGTAGGGCCCTGCATAAGAAAACAGGCCGGAAAGTTTTTGTTTTGAATTGATTTGGTTCATTTTATCTCCTTTCGTGAAAAGATATTTAACTGCTGGACGAAAAAAATTGGGGCTTACTGCCCCAGGATTTCTTTCCACCCCGCCATGCGGAATTGTTTCACCTTATTCATAAAATGAATGGCTTCTTCCTTGCTCAGGTTGTGGGAAACTACTTCGTACAGTTCACGGAATCCGGAAGCACACACAACGTGGATAAAAAAGTCGTCCACAGGTTCACCAGCATGCGCGGATGAAGGAAGATGTTTCTTATAAGCAGATTCTTCGATGGCAGCTAACTCATCTAAGAACCCACTGTATTGATGACCTTCAGAACAGCAGAAAATCAGACGGAATGCATCAAAATGGTCATAGATGTAATCCAACATCCAATCGGTGCCATTAAGGGAGTCGTTTTCTGGAAACTCAGTCAGGGATTCATGTCGCTCTTTAAATTGTGCCAAAAGTTCCTGTGCAGGTTCTTCCACCAGTGCTTCAAACAATACTTCCTTATTCTTGAAATGGTTGTACAGTGCTCCTGTGGTTGCCTTTGCCTGATTTGCAATGCTGCGTAGGTTGGCCTTTTGAAAACCCATGGTAAGGAACTCTTCTTTGGCACATTCTAAAATTCGATTTCTTGTTTGACTTGAACTATAACTCATTGACATCCTCCAAAATGATAACACTGATATTTTTCGTAACAATGTTATCATTTTTTGGAGAGGATGTAAAGTCATTTTTTGTCTCAATAAAAATGAAATATGAAGAATTATGAAGAAATTTGAGGAAATTTGAACAAATATCAAAATTAAATTAACGAAATATGAATTTTATATTGACAACGATAAGTTCATGTCATATAATGAACTTGTTCAATAAAAGAAATTTACGTTTTTCCCTTTATATATCCTAGAAATAAAGAGCCCGTCGCCTAACCGATGGGTTCTTTATTTTTGTGTGAAACTTTTTAGAAAGAATTTGCGTCTAAATTTATTGACAGAACCTTCCGGAGGTGTTATAAGTGTATTAAGTGACATAGTACACTAAGGAAGGAGGTTTCAAATGATATCCATCAATTATCGGGATTCAAGGCCCATATATGAGCAGATTGCAGATTCTTTAAGAATTCAGATTGCAAAGAAGCTTATTTTACCGGATGAGAAACTTCCATCTGTAAGGGAATTGGCCTCGGAGCTATCCATTAATCCCAACACCATACAGCGTGCCATTCGGTTGCTGGAACAGGAAGGATACGTGTATACCATTGCAGGCAGAGGAACCTTTGCAGCCAAGATTCAAAGGGACGAAAGCCCAAGAAGACAGGAGCTTTTAGAGAAGTTTGATGAGCTTTGCAAAGAACTGATGGTGTATGATGTCACCAAAGATGAGCTGTTAGAGCGAATTAAGACCATGAAGGGGGCAAGATAGAATGATACAGGCAAGAAATGTTGTAAAGACATTTGATGGTTTTTGTGCATTAAAGGGAACGACGCTTCATGTGAAGAAAGGGTGTGTTTACGGTCTTGTGGGACCTAACGGAGCCGGAAAAACCACCTTGATTCGCCATCTTACCGGTGTCTACAAGCAGGATGCGGGAGAGGTGTACATTGATGGGGAACCTATTTGGGAAAACCCTGCGATGAAACAGAAAATAGCTTATATTCCGGATGATGTTTTCTACTTTCAGGGAGCATCTACAGAGGATATGTGCAAATTCTATAGAGGCATCTATAAGAATTTTGACATAGAATTATTCCATCGATTAGAGGAATATTTTCCGAAAATCGACAGGAAAAAGAAACTTAGGTCATTGTCTAAAGGAATGCAAAAGCAGGTTGCCTTCTGGCTTTCCATTGCGTGTAAGCCGGAAATTCTGATTTTGGATGAGCCGGTGGACGGTCTTGATCCTGTTATGCGTAAACAGGTATGGAGCATTCTTATGAAGGAAGTGGCAGATCGCAACGTTACGGTTTTAGTGTCTTCTCACAATTTGCGTGAGCTGGAAGATGTATGTGACCACGTTGGAATTATGTCAGAGGGCTCTATTATTTTGGAAAGATCTCTTGCAGACATGCAGGAGAATACCATTAAGATTCAAATGGCCTTTGAAGGAGAGGTGCCGGATTTATCCGACATCCAGGATATCCTTCACATGTCACACTCCGGCAGGGTATATACCATTATTGCCCGAGGCAATCAGGCCGGAATTACAGCCAAGATCGAGGCAAAGAAGCCTTTGTTTTACGATTTGCTGTCATTGACTTTGGAGGAAATCTTTATTTACGAACTGGGAGGCGCTGATTATGAAGTCAAAGATATCTGTCTTTAGTCTCACATTGTGCAAGAGAAACATCAAAGTGAACCTGATGGGAACTTTGGTGTATTTGGCAATGATGATTTATGTAGGCCCTGTTTCTTATTACTTTCAGGTGCGGGGACAGTCGGCTGACATCAGTTCACAAGAACTAACGGCTTTGAAAAGATGGGCCCTGGTTTCATGGAATATGAGTGGCCAAATGTGGCTGATTGCCGCATTTGCTGTATTGACTGCTTTGGTGAGCTTTTATTACCTTTTTGATAAAAGAGCCAACCAAATGCTTCATGCAATGCCCTTTACCAGAACTCAAATGTTCATTACAAACTATGTGTCCGGACTTTTCATGCAGTTATTGGTTCTTTTTATCAGCGCAGGCGTTATGGAAGCTGTGGTGAATGACAGCATGTACGCAAATGCTGTGATGAAGATCTATGGTATTTCAGCCATAGCCACAGTTTTCTTCTATAGCCTCTCGGTGCTTTTGTGCATGATTTGCGGAGTTGTTTATCTGCCGCCTGTATTATTTATGGTGGCGAATCTGCTGTATGTGGTGTACAAAGGAGTATTTAACATGATTGCCTCTGCATTGATTTATGGCTATAACAAAGAGGTGACGCTTTATGCCTCAGATTATTTAGACATAAGCAATGCATGGTCACCACTGGTGTATCTGTCTACGGTGAACTACTTTAACGGCGATGAGCAGGGAAAGCTTTATACATTTCCCATGGGATACAAGGTATTATGGTATCTTTTCTTTGCAGTTTTGTTGACGGTTTTTACCTGGTTTGTCTATAAGAGACGACCGGCAGAGCGTTGCGGTGATTTTTTAACCAAACCATGGTTGAATGTGGCTGTATCCGTTATTTGCACCTTGGGCATTTCCATGGGCCTGATGATGGCCATTTTGGATGTTGAGGTCAATAAGTATGTAATTCGAAGAATGGGTATCGCCAATGTATGTTTTGTGCTTATGATTACCTTTTTGGTTTATTTGTTACTCAGTATGATCATTGGCCGAAGCAAAGATATTATGCGTAAGCGAATTATGATTCCGGCAGTGGTAATGACGGTTGTTTGCTGTGTGGGCTTTGCCGTTATACAGGTGGATGCCCTTGGTATTTCCAAAAAGGTGCCGGAAAAAAATGAAATTAAAGGATGTTATATTTCCACGGATTTTACCGGAAACAAGCCTTTGAAAAATAATGTGGATGAAACTTTAGAAATCCACAAACGAATGATAAAAGAACAGAAAAATATAGAGAATCAGCGCCCTGAAATCGGGGTGAATATAGTGATTCAATACCATTTAAAGAACGGGAAAACATTGGAGCGAACCTATGTGGTTCCGTATGAAGCTGCAGAATTGGAAAATCCTGACAGTTTAACTTATTTAGTGGATAACAAGCTTAACAACTTTGAAAAGTATTGCGGTCATTTGTATAACCGAAAACCTTATGAGGCTATTCTCCATCTATCCAAATTTGTGGATGAGAACGGTAACTATAAAGAAGTGGAGCTGGATGCAAAAGGCGTGAAAAAGGCTTTGATAAAAGATGTAAAGGCCGGAGCGCTTCGCATGGATTATCCGGAATGGGGCTTAGAGAAAACTGTCAATTGGCCGGAAAAAGAGCGGTTTTGTTCAGAAGATTATATTGAATTGAAATTTGCATCTATTGATACAGAGGCGGAAGAACTCTACGGAAATCTCAGTGGATATTCCACCGGTATATGGAACTATTCAAGCGAAGAAGATTTAAACATCAAGAAAGAAGAGGTACTGCAGTTTTATCTGAACAAGAAGTGTAAAAACCTGTTGAAGTATCTTGAACAAAGCGGGGTTAAGAATTCAGAAATCAACTATCAAGTGATACAATAGAAAATATATAGAGAAAAAAGCAAGAAAAATGAGTGGTGAGATTGTTCACCACTCATTTTGCATTCTATAGATCTATTAACGATGATCCGCCATATAAAAAAGTGCAATGACACCCGGGCCGGTATGGGCACCGATGGTTGGTCCCACGTGGTTGATCATAAAGTTATGAATACCAAAACGTTCTTCGATTAAATTCGCCAGGAATCTTGCTTCCTCTTCACAATCGCCGTGGGAGATAAATACAACGTCATTTTCTTTTTCGTAATCGCCGATGCGCTCTTCCATGGCCTTTAAAAGAGCATGAATGGATTTCTTACGGCCTCGAACGGTACTTAATTTGATTAAGTGTCCTTCGTCATCCACGTGCAGCATTGGTTTAATGCTGGCAAGTGAGCCTACAATGGCAGCGGTCTTGGAAACACGTCCTCCGCGGTGTAAATGGAATAAATCATCCACGGTAAAATTATGGGCCACGTGAAGTTTGTTTTCTTCCACCCAGGCTGCGTTTTCATCAAGAGACATGCCTTTTTCTTTGTTGCAAACTGCTTTATGAACAATTAAGCCTTCTCCCATAGATGCTCCAAGGGTATCTATGATAACAATGCGATGTTCGCTGTCCTCTTCCTCGAACTCTTCTGCAGCAATGCGCATACTGTTATAGGTACCGCTAAGTCCGGAAGAAAATGCAAGTACAAGAATGTCGACATCGGCATTGGAAGTAATTTCTCTATATTTTTCAAGGGCAGTTTCAGGATTAACCTGTGTGGTGGTAGGCAAAGCACCATCTCGCATCTTTTGATAAAATTCTTTTACATCAAGTTGATGATCGCCCTCATATGTTTCATCATTAATAATATACGGTAAGGTTACAAATTCCACATGATGTTCCTTAAAATAGGACAGCGGTAAGTCGGTTGTGGAATCTGTCATGATAATATAGTCTTTCATTATGTCCTCCCTTTATTAAATTGTGTTATAAATATAGTATACCATTCAGTTAAAGAAAAGACAAATTATGGAAAAGAATATATTTGACATTTTCTTTTGGAAAATACTATAATGAGCCCATGAGATGACAGAAATCAAAAGGAAAGGAGTTCTATGGATCATCAGGAAACATTGAATATGACCTATTCCGGCATTATGCGTAGAGGAAAAGAAAAGGTGGTGTATGTTCGCTTTGAAAGAACCGTGGACGGTCAGCGCCAGTATGCAGAGGCAACCATAGGGGATTGTGAATTTGGTAAGGTGTTTGGCTTTTCGGAAGAAGAAATTGCCAGTTTGAAATTTTACCTAAAGGAGAATATGCATTCTATTTTTGAACAGGCGCAAAAGATCAACGATAAAGAATTTTGGCTAAAATAAGGGCCCATCAGGAAAAGTATCCTGACGGGCTCTTTTTGGAGTTTAAACATGATTTTATGTGATTATTCTGTTTTAATTACGAAGGTTACATTACCTTTGGAACCCTCTGAAAGAGTGGTGAATGTCTCGTAAGATTTGGCTGCATTCTTTAACTCTTTTGTGGTGTCAACCAATGTGGAAAGGTCTCCGGAGAAGGAACCTTCCAATTTGGAAGTACCTTTCTTTAATTCTTTGGTTCCGTCATGTAATTTTACGGTTCCTTTGTGAAGTTCTTTGGTTCCGCTATAGATTTTATCGGATGCGGACTGAATCTTGTCGGAACCGCTGCCAAGGTCGTTTAATCCGGATACCAGAGTGTTGGTTCCTGTGTATAATTTGCCAAGTCCGCTGCTTAAAGAATTGGTTCCGTCAGATACCTGTTTAGCGCCGCTTGTAAGGGCTGCAAGGTTATCTGCAAGTTTTGCCTGATCCATCTGCTTTTTGATGTTGGTCAATGCGGCATTGGCACCGGCAAGCTGATTGTACTGTGCATAGTAGGTCATGTAGGTTTCGCTTCCTGCAGGAGCAGCAGCCATTCCCTGTTTTAACTGGGCCATTTTTCCTTCGTTTTCGGAGATGGTACTTGCAATTGTCTTGTACATTCCGGTCATGGAAGTGGACAGCTGTGAAACACCGTCAGACACCTGTTTTGCACCGGTAGCAAGCTTTTTACTGCTGTTTGAAGCTGTCTTCATATTGGAAGCAAGTTTCTGACCTCCATCTTTGGCAGAAGCAATACCATCGGTTAAAATAGCCAATTTGGAGTTGAATACTTTGTAGTTATCGCTTAATTCTTTGGCACCATTTTCAAGGTCTTTGCTTCCGTCGTTGAGTTTTTTGGCTCCATCTGTTAATTTATCGCAATCCTTTTGCAAGTCATCAAGGAAGTCTTCCAAATCGTCTACGTTGTGAATTCCTTTAATTCCTTTTACGGAAGTGTTGGTAACCTCGGATAAGGAATCGGTTACGGTCTCTAAATCAATGGCGTCATCCAAATCAGATGAGGCAAAAGGTTCATCGGTAACGAAGGTCATCATCATATCGGTGGAATAATCCTCCACATCGGCTTCAAAATCTACGGTATCGGTGAAAACACCCTCGTCAAGATCGTAGCTTTCGTTGATACCCGGGAAACCGTAGGCAGCAACAATGCTGGTGTCTCCGTTTTCCAAAATCTTTCCGTTGTCAATATCCATGTTTTTCACTTTGTCAGAAGATAATACCATAATGGTGGTTGCGGCAAAAGGAATTTTGATCTCTTTCTTTTTACCGGCAATTTTTGCTGTATAAGAGGAGTTATTGGTGTATTCAATGTGGGCCTTTAAGTGACCGGTCGCACCTTTTAACTCATCTGCGCTGATTTTCTTCCCATCAAGGGTGTAGGTAATGGAAACACCCACAGGAAGAGTAGCGTTTTTATCAACGGTGCCACGGTAGTGAACGTCATTGCCGTTGGCTTTAAAGGTTAAGCTGTTGCCGCTTTGATCCACGCTGTCGCTTCCTTTGATTACGGTTACATCGGACATGGTGGTTTCATCGGTAACGGTTTCGTATTTTTTATTGTTTTTTAACCAGTCAGATACGGTAATGTCTTTTACATTTCCTTCTGCGTCGGCATTTACATAGACAGTTTCGCTTTTGTTAACGTTACCGCTTCCTTTGGCGTCCACCTTTTTGGTGGTGGTTTCTTCTTTGACCTCAGTGGTTTTATCTGTGGCTGCCTCTGTTGTGGAAGTGGCTCCGCAACCTGCTAAAAGAGAGCAGCTCATTGCAGCGGTAAGAATAATTGCTGCTAATTTTTTTGATAATGTAACACATCTATTTCTCATGATAATCTTCCTTTCTTTTGCCAGCTTAGTTGGCTGCGCTTGCTTTACGTTCCTTGTCTGCTTCAATGGCAGGTTTAAATCCAAGACTGGTGTGGAGAACCAGTTTATCAAAAATAATCAACATGGACGGTAAAATCAGCAATACGGTAAACATACTGATAATGGCACCACGTGACATTAAAATACATAATGAACTGATCATATCGATGCTGGAGTAAAGACCTACACCGATGGTAGCTGCGAAAAAGCTAAGGGCACTTCCGAGAACGGATTCCGCACTGGTAACGTGGGCGATGGAAACTGCTTCTTTCTTGGAGTTTCCAGCAATACGTTCTTTCTTATAACGTGTGGTCATAAGAATTGCATAATCTACGGTTGCACCAAGTTGGATGGTTCCGATTACCACAGATGAGATAAAAGGAACTTCTGTGCCTGTAAAATACGGAATCGCCATATTTACAAAAATGGCAAATTCAATAACAGCAACCAACACAATCGGTAATGTAAGAGACTGTAAAACAATTGCAATGATTACGAATACCGCAATAATGGAAACAGCGCTTACCACCTTAAAGTCATGATCGGTAATGTCAATCAAATCCTTGGTACAAGGACCTTCACCAACTAACATGGAAGATTTGTCGTAGGATTTAATGATTTTATCAATGGCTGCGACCTGTGTATTTTCCTCATCAGAACCTACTTTATATTCAGACATTACAATGAACATTTCATAATCACCGGATTTGAAAATCTCCTGGATATCATCCGGAACCATAGACATTGGAACGTCCGGTCCGATTAAGGATTCAAGGCTGATAACATCTTTGACACCTTTTACCTCATCAATTTTATCTGTCATGGAGTAAATTTTCTCTGTTGGGAGAGAACTGTCAAGTAAAACCATGCTGACGTTGTTCATGTCGTATTTTTCTTTCAGGGCCTTGTTGGCTTTAATGGACTGTAAGTCGTCCGGAAGGGTAGCTGCAAGGTCGTAGTAAACAGGAGTATGTGTCTGGCCGTAAATGGCAGGTACCAATAATACCAGGAAAATAACGGCAAGGATGACATAATGTCTGTTTACAAACTTCATTGGGCGCTCCAGTGAAGGAATCAGCTTCTTGTGAGATGTCTTTGCAAGAATCTTGTCACAGGCAAGAATCAAACTTGGAAGAACGGTTACACAGCAGATAACGCCGATTACAACACCTTTTGCCATTACAACACCAAGGTCCATACCAAGGGTATAGGTCATAAAGCAAAGTGCGATAAAACCTGCTACCGTAGTAATGGAACTTCCGGTAATACTTACCAGAGTTTCATTGATGGCATTGGCCATAGCTTCGTTGTGATCGCTACAGGTTTGCTGTTGTTCTTCGTAGGCGTGCCATAAGAAAATGGAGTAGTCCATGGTTACAGCCAACTGCAATACAGCAACAAGGGCCTTTGTAATAAATGAAATCTCATCCAGGAAGAAGTTACTTCCAAGGTTATAAAGAATTGCCATACCGATACTTAATAAGAAAAGAACCGGAGCAGCAAAAGAGTCCATGGTCAATCCAAGTACGATAATGGAAGCAATGGCTGCAAGAACCACATACATTGGAACTTCCTTATTACTTAAGTACTTGATATCGGTAACAACTGCGGACATTCCGGAGAACAGACACTGTTCATTGGTAATGTTTCGAACTTCCTCCACAGCTTTCATGGTGCTCTCAGCACTGGTGGCATCGTCAAAAATAACTGCCATCAATGTGGAATCTTCTGAGTTAAATACATCTCTTGCAGATTCCGGAAGGGCTGAAATCGGTACGGATAAATCCATAAAACTGGTGTACCATACAACCTTACTTACGTGATCCACGTTTTCAAGTTTCTCCTTCACCTTGGCCACATCGGTATCTTCCATATTGTTGACCACAACCAGGGAAAAGGCGCCGGTACCAAATTCATCTACCAGAATTTCCTGTCCTTTCATGGTTTCGATATCTTCCGGCAAATAGGAAAGAATATCGTAATTTACTCGTGTGTTTAAATAGCCGATTACAGATGGAATCAATAATAAGAAACCAATGATGATAATTGGAATTTTAAACTTCACGATGACTTTTCCAAACTTATTCATGTTGTTCACTCCTTATATTTTTATCTGGATAAAATGACCATTGGTCATTTACAGTATGTGTTATAGCATAAAAATGACCAACAGTCAATACTTTTGAATAAAATTATTGACTAATAGTCATTTTTTTGATATTTTAGTGTCGTAGTTATGAACAATTCTTAGATTAGGGGGAATTGATATGGGAGGAAAAGTCGCTGAAAACAAACGACAAAAGAAGGAGGCACTGCTGGAAAATGCCCTGGAACTTTTTTTGACAAAAGGATTGCAGGAAACATCCATCGCCGACATTGCCAAGAAAGCCGGTGTGGCAAAAGGAACCTTTTACCTTTATTTTAAAGACAAAGTGGATCTTCGGAACATTCTGATTGCCCACGAAGCCAGCAAACTGTTTGAAAAGGCAATGGCCAACATCGATGAGGAAAAAGAAGAATGGAAGAATCTGGATTTTGAAGACCAGATGATTACCGTTATTGACAACATTTTAAACCAGCTTGAGTCTGACAAACATTTGCTTTCTTTTATTTCAAAAAACCTTAGCTGGGGTTACTTTAAATTTGCCCTTTTAAATAATCGACTGGAAGAGGACGTGGACTTTTACCAGGTATTTGAGAAGATGATTGCCAATGCCAACTACCAGATCAAAGATCCGGAAATCATGATTTTTCTTATTATAGAGTTAATCAGCTCCACAAGTTACAGCTGCATCTTATACGATGAGCCGGTTAGCATTGAAGAAATCAAACCTTACCTTTATCAGTCCGTTCGAAACATCATTCGTTGTCACAGAAATGTATGATAGAAAAATGTCAATACCGACAAAATCCAAGTGGGCATTGCTCTAGGGAAAAAGCTCTTGAATAATTACCAAAATAAAGAAGAAAAATTTGTGAAAAAATGACCCCGCTACTCGGTTGAAAAAAGGAAATTACTTTACTATAATGTTAGAGGAAACTTACCTGAGAGCCGTTTTTTCTCAATAAAAGGAAAGACGATTTTGCAGGTAAAAAATGAAATCAAGGGGGACATTCAAAATGTCATATGTAGATCGCGTGTTAGAAGCAACAAAAGCAAAAAATGCGAACGAACCAGAATTTCTTCAGACAGTAGAAGAAGTTTTAAATTCTCTTCGCCCAATCGTTGATAACGATCCTAAGTACGAAGAGCATGCAATTCTTGAGCGTATGGTTGAGCCAGAAAGAGTTCATGAATTCCGTGTTCCATGGGTAGATGATAACGGTAAAGTACACATCAACAGAGGATATCGTGTACATTTCAACAGTGCAATTGGTCCATACAAAGGAGGACTTCGTTTTGCACCTAACGTAAACTTAAGCATTGTTAAATTCTTAGGATTTGAGCAGACATTTAAGAACTCCTTAACAGGACTTCCAATCGGTGGAGGTAAAGGTGGTTCTGATTTCGATCCTAACGGAAAATCTGACGCTGAAGTTATGAGATTCTGCCAGTCATTCATGACAGAATTATATAGATACATCGGAATCGATGTTGACTGCCCTGCAGGAGATATCGGTGTAGGTGGACGTGAGATTGGATATCTTTACGGACAGTACAAGAGAATCACAGGAAAATATGAAGCTGGTGCTCTTTCCGGTAAGGGACTTTCTTACGGTGGATCTGTAGGACGTCCAGAAGCTACTGGATACGGTGCAGTTTACTATGCTGATGAGTACTTCAAGTCCATCGGACAGACACTTGAAGGAAAGACAGTTGGTGTTTCCGGATTCGGTAACGTTGCTTGGGGAGTATGTAAGAAACTTGCAGCTTTCGGAGCTAAAGCAGTTACATTATCAGGTCCTGATGGATACATCTACGATAAAGATGGTATCATCACTGATGAAAAGATTAACTACTTATTAGAGATGCGTGCATCCGGACGTAACCTTGTTAAAGATTACGCTGACAAATTCGGATGTGAATTCGTTGCTGGTGAGAAGCCATGGGGACGCGTTAAAGCTGACATCTATATGCCATGTGCTATGCAGAACGATATTCGTATCGAAGATGCTAAGAGAATCGTTGAAGAAGGAACAGCAAAAGACCTTATCGAGGTTGCTAACATGCCTACAACAAACGAAGCTATGGAATACTTACAGAAACAGGGTATCGTAATGCAGGCTTCTAAGGCTGTTAACGCTGGTGGAGTTGCTTGTTCTTCACTTGAAATGTCTCAGAACGCTGAGCATCTTTCTTGGACACTTGAAGAAGTTGATGACAAGATTCAGCACATCATGAGAGGAATCTTCCACAACTGTAAAGATGCAGCTGAGAAATACGGATGCCCAGGAAACTACGTTGCAGGTGCTAACCTTGCTGGATTCCAGAAGGTTGCTGATGCTATGTTAGCTCAGGGTATTGTATAAGATTTAGTTTATTAATTAAATTAATCATAGAGAAAAGACAGATCTTTGGATCTGTCTTTTCTTTTTGGCAATTTTAGGGTGTGGCGGGCTGCTATGGATGGCAGGCTACTAGGGATGATGGGCTGCTTTGTATGGTGAGATTGCCGGATGTGGGGCGTTTAATACTATACAAGGGGAGAGCAGAAAAATAGATGGAGGAGTGGAAATATCTGCTTCCGGTTGCCGATGTCCATGTTACAGCAAGGGGAGGAAGCAGAAAAATAGATGAAAGAGTGGGAAATATCTGCTTCCGGATGCCGGTGCCCATGCTATAACAAGGGGAGGAAGCAGAAAAAAAGAAGGAAGAGTGGGAAATATCTGCTTCCGGTTGCCGATGTCCATGCTATAACAAGGGGAGGAAGCAGAAAAAAAGAAGGAAGAGTGGGAAATATCTGCTTCCGGATGTTGATGTCCATGCTATAGCAAGGGGAGGAAGCAGAAAAAAGAAGGAAGAGTGGGAAATATCTGCTTCCGGATGCCGGTGCCCATGCTATAACAAGGGGAGGAAGCAGAAAAAAAGAAGAAAGAGTGGAAAATATCTGCTTCCCAATCCCCGGGCAAGTCCAGTCCCCGGGCAAGTCTCAACCCTTACCACAACCAGTTAATGTTTTTCCGGTGAAATGTGTTGGAAATTTCACGGGATGCTGTATAATAAAGAAAAAGGAGGGTATAGTAATGTTGTTTGATAAGTCAGAGTTTAATAATTTAGTTTCAAAAGTGGGGGACACCATTGTAGATACAAGTAAGAATCTTAAGGATGCTACAATGACGACCATTGATACAGCGCCAATGTCCATGAAGT